>CAZVDQ010000008.1:0-51025 GCA_964625435.1 uncultured Mariniplasma sp. | reverse complement strand
TTCTAGTGCCATCCATGAGATAGAATCCGTATTTGATTCATCAATTTTTATTGAAAGCGAGCCCAAACTAATCCAATAAAAATCATCGTTAACAAGTGTGATTTTGATCCATAAATCATCAATCCAAAAATCTTCTCCTAGATCAGGCATTTCCAATTGAATAAAAAATTCTTGAAAATTCTCGTTCAAGTATGATTGCTCATATCCTAAAGTAATACTCGTTAAGGCCATTTCTATTTTTTTAGATTCATCATTATTACATAGTTCAATATCCAAATAACTCTTCTCATCTAACAATGGATGTGTCACGTCATTTAAATAAAGTGGAATTTCAATTTTAGAACCGTCAGTATAAAGATAGCTATAATATTGTTGAACGCTTAAAAGCGTTTCTGATGGTTTTTCCTTTTGATTGATGATGATCATTGCCATTAAAGCTAAAACGACAGTAAAAGTGAAGTACAAGACAATGTGCTTCATATTCTTTTTTTCTCTAGGCGTTGGTATTGAGTCGTGACTAAAAAGATCTCATATCCACCGCGATCTGCTCTCATCCAAAATATATAACGACAGGCAACGCCATTTGTAATTTTACCTTCTCCATAAATATATAAATCAACCTGTGTGCCAGGATCTACCTTTAGAGTAATCTCATAAGATTCTTTATCCTCAGATGATATAGTATAGTCCGCCGAGAGCTTTAATGAGCCATCAAGATTGTTTTTGAAAACTTTCTTATCATTTGATAATTTAATTCCAATTGATCCTGATGCTGATAGTCCAAGCTTTGATGAAACTTTTCGATCAAGTTTATAAGTATAATCTATTGCCGTATATCCATCATTATAATATGAAAATAATGTCTCAGAAATATAGGATACTTTGACACTTGAATTTGCTTTATAAATTTTCCACCCTATGAATTTTCTTTTATCAACTTTTTTATAGTAAGTCTTATAATCATCATCACTAAAATTTTCTAAGAGTTTTCCTGAAGTAAGTGTCATTGATTCGTAATTTTGATAGACTGATGATGCTTGAATCTGAATAGTTCCATTCATGATGAGTCCCAATATTAATAGTATAAATACAATTTTTTTCATTCTTTTGTCCTCCTGCCCTATAGTAGGAGGATTACCTTTAGATTACTTTAAAAAAAATTCCAGCTCCTAAGAACTGGAATATCTTTATTTTTTCATATACGCTTCGATTTCATCGACTTCCTTGATAAGATCTTTCGATAAATTGATTGCTCCATTTTTAGTCACATAGATATCATCTTCAATTCTAATGCCAATACCTTCTTCTGCAATATATAATCCTGGTTCTACTGTAATCAGTGCGCCTTCAGGAATTGGTTTACTGTAGTTTCCACCATCATGAACATCAAGTCCAAGATAATGACCTAAGCTGTGATAATAATAGTTATCAATTTCTGAATCTTCTTCAATTAAACCTAATTTTTTAGCTCCAGCAATCAATATTGCTTTCCCGTAATCATTAAACTCTTTAAGTGTGACACCAGGTTTCAACCATTCAATCGTTTTCTTATTAGCTTCTAAAACGACTTCATAAACAGCTTTTTGACGCTCAGTAAAAATACCATTAGAAGGATAAACCCTTGAAATATCAGAACAATAGTTTCCGTAGGAAACACCTAGATCAAATAAAACTAAATCACGGTCTAGGATCATTCTTTCGTTGGCTTCATAATGTAAGATCGTCGCATTCTTACCACCAGCTGCAATTGTATTAAAGGATGGCTTTGTCTGATGCTTATTTAAAATATAATTAAATTCAGCCTCAGCCTCATATTCTCCAATACCAGGTCTGATGTTTTCCATGATTTGATTTAAGCCTTTTCGAGTGATTTCAATTGCTTGTTTAACTGCATTAATTTCTGATTCATCTTTCACCATTCTAAGTTCAGCTAAAGGCATTTGATTTGACTTGATACGCAAGAATGGATATAAACTCTTTTGTTGATGCGCATATTTGATAGCAACTGTATCATCAGAAATCTCATTTTGTCTTTCAAGGTCTAAGTATAAGGTCTCAATATTACCAAAAATAGCATGTCTTGATGTCGACAACAGTAAACTTGAGACTGTTGAATCAAATAATTTTAGGTTTCTAATGTCTGAAATGTTTAACTGAGATTTATTACTTGCTTCTTCAAAGGTAAGTCCAGCACCATCCCATAAAACCTTCACAGGATCATTTTCAGCAATAAACAAATAATATGCAGTTTGGTCATCACCCTTTGCTAAAAGTAAAATCACATTTTCTTGTTCAATACCAGTCAAGTAAAAGAAATTTCTGTTGACTGAAAATTCATAATTTCGATCACACGACTTTTGTGGAGCGTGACCTGAAAAGAAAACAGACAATGAAAATTTTGCAGCTTGTTCTAAATAATTAATTCTTCTTTGTTTATACATATTGTCTCCTCACAGCGATTCAATTTCTTTTAAAATGCGATCGCTAATTTTTTTGATATAGGTTTTCGATGCTTCCATCGATGATTGTTTCGTTCCAAAATATAATTTGATTTTAGGTTCTGTACCACTCGGTCTAAAGACAATCCAAGTATCATCTTCAAAATCATATTTTAATACATTGGATACGGGATAATTTAGTTTTGATTCTTTTTTGTTTTCAACATGAATACCTTTTAAGATATCATCATATGAAATTAACTTCTTATCGGGTAATTTTGGTGGATTTTTTCTAAAATGATCCATGATTTCATTAATTTTATCTAATCCACTCATACCCTTGAGCATAATTGATTTTGTATATTCATAATAATAGCCATATTTTTGATAAATCTCTTCGAGATAATCCATCATTGTTAAGCCTTTAGACTTTAAGAAATTAGCAATTTCAGCGAGAATATAAACAGCTTGGACTGCATCCTTATCTCTAACAAAATCTTTGACTAAACTACCATATGATTCTTCACAACCAAACATATAAATGCCTTTATTTTTATTTAGTTCTGCTTGTTCACCAATAAATTTGAAACCAGTTAAGGTTGTTACTAAATTCATATAAAATGATTTTGCAATGGCACCAATCAAATTGGTTGTCACAATTGTTGTATAGACATATCCGATACCAGGTAATGAATGATTTTTCTTTTTCTCATTTAATATATAATAAAGTTCAATTGTTGCTGTTTGATTTCCAGTTAATAAATGATAAGAGCCATGATCTTTTACAGCAATACCCAAACGATCAGAATCAGGATCCGTAATCATTATGATATCTGCATCTATTTCTTTTGCATATTCAATCGTTTTTTCGTAAGCTAGCGCTTCTTCAGGATTTGAAGATAACGTATTCGGAAATGATGGATCAACAATCATTTGCGGCGCGTAAGGATAAATATCATATCCTTGCTGTTTCATAAATTTAGGAATGATTGTTCCACCACATCCATGAAGTGGTGAATAAACGATTTTAACCGTTTTATCGATATGATGAATACGAATCGTTTCAACTTCACTCAAATAGATGTCATCAAATGATTCACCGATCATGTGAATGAGCTCATTATCAATAAAAGGAATTTCAAATGGATTTTCAATTTGAGCAATCTCTTCAATGACTAAATCAGCATCATGTGGAGATAATTGTGCACCTGTTGAATCATAAGCTTTATACCCATTATATTCTTTTGGATTATGAGACGCTGTAATCATGATACCACCAGCACCATGAAAATAGCGAACTGCATAAGAAAGCATAGGTGTTGGTCTTAAGGATTCAAAAAGATAAGATTCTATGCCTTGAGCGGCTAAAACCATGGCTGATTGGTGCGCAAACTCCTTTGAAAACATCCGATTATCATAACTGATGGCTATTCCTCCAGAAATATGATGTTTTTTAAGGTAACGAGCAAAACCCAATGTAGCTTTTCTAATGATATAAAGATTAATCCTGTTTGTACCTACTCCCAAGAGTCCTCGCATACCACCGGTTCCAAAACCCAAATCCATATAAAAAACTTCTTTAATTTGATCTTCACTTAATTGTAGCAATTCATTTTTTAATATAGGATCGAGATCTTTTTGCTCGAGCCAAAACTCATATTTTTCTTTATATGACATATTATCACCTGTAATTATTATAAACTATTTTTATATAAAATAACCAGAAATAAAGGGTTATTTACTTGAACTGAGATTTCTATTATAGATTTTTAGTAGTCCCTTAAGGACTAAATTAGGATCTCTAGATAGAGGATGTTTGCATAGTGGAGCAATCGTTTCAGATAATCCACCTGTTAAAATCACTTTAAAATCTTCCATCACTTCTTCTTTGATTCGCTCAATTAAGCCATCAACTTGAGCAGCAACCCCATAAGTAACACCAGATTGCATACAATGAATTGTATTTGTCCCTAATACTTTTTTAGGAACCTCAATATCAATATCTGGAAGTAAAGCAGTATTACCTACAAGTGCTTTAATAGAAACAGTTACACCTGGAGTAATAATAACACCGGTAATTGTTTTATTTTTGACATAGATATATTTAATAGCTGTTCCTAAATCAACAACTAATGATGCACCTTTTAGTTCTTCTATAGCAGCTGCACCACAAATAAGATCTCCACCAACTTCTTTAGGGTTATCTGTTTTGACATTAACACCAGTTTTTACTCCTGGACCTAAAATCAGTGGACTGATCTTTAAGAAACGTTCAGAAATATCTTTTAATTTTTCAGTGATACGTGGGACGACAGATGAAATAGCAACTGTATCGATAGCAAGCATATCAATTAAGCTTTTCATCGCAATAAAATACTCATCAGCGGTTTTTGTCACCTCGGTATTTAATCTATAGGTTTCTAAGATACTTATACCATCTGAGATACCAATACTAATATTTGTATTTCCAACATCGAATAATAAAATCATAAGATCACTCATTTCACATTTTATTTTTTAAAGCTTGAAGCGCAATAACAATTGGTGTACCAATTAAAGCTGCAACCAATGCTTCTACTAAGCCATTTGTTACGGCTACTGAATAAATGACACCAAATAAATCAGTCGTTCCAAATAAATCAATGATATTTTGAGGAACAAATAAGACGAGTGCTGTTAAGACTAACAAAGTATGAACTACCGTACTAATAATAAAAGCTGATGGAATGAGCATACGTTTTTTATCGTTAGATTTTATAAACGCAAAATATAAGGTAATAAAGATACCAATGACGAATAGTGCAATGATTGTTAACGTGTTCATATTCCATCCAGTGAAATCAGCAATTGCTTTAAATCCAAAGAATGTCCCAAATAAAGTTACGAGTACAACCGCTCCAAAAATATAAATATCACTATTTTTGAATTTACCATCTAAAGCTTTTAAGCCTTGATAAATATAGATTGCTGCGATTGCAAATAACAATCTTGGTAATACTGAAATCCATGGGTACTGGAAAGCTACGTCTAGAGGTCCCATCGGTGTGAATGAACGAATCCATGATCCAATTCCAAACAATAACCCTAATAAAATCCCATAGCGTTTAGGCAACAAAAAAACACCGATCAAAACAGGAATATGGACGATTGTTACACTCACAAAGGGTGTTAAAGTAATAAACCCTAGTTGTGGCACAAAAATCATCACTAAAATAATTGCTGCAAAGACGGATGTCAACGTTAATTCTTGAATACTATTCTTCTTCATTTTTTCTCCTTTTTAGGCCACTAAGGGTCCCATAAGTACCTTTATTATACTTGATTTTTATTGAAATGACAATAAAAAAAGCTTTAGTTTCCTAAAGCTAGATCTTATATGCACTCCATGAGTTATTATCGGGATCAGTATATACTCTTTTTCCTCTATTTAATAGATTGATAGTTTCTATTTCTTCTTGATTTAATACTAAGAATTGTCCCTTATAATTTTCTAATATTCTTGAAGGTGTCACAGATTTTGGAATCATGATAATCCCTCTTTTAAGCCCCCAAGCAATAACGACTTGCGTAATTGTTGCTTGATGATGATTTGCAATCTTTTGGAGTTCTTCTTGAAAAGTACCTTCAAAGATGCCACCTTTCATAAAAGGTCCATAGGATCCAATTGCAATTCCAACAGAATCTAAATATCCTTTTAGAGGAATCTGATTGAGTCCAGGATGCAATTCAACTTGGTCAACCATTGGCTTAATCTTACATGTTTCCATCAAATCCATTAAATGATGTCTTTGAAAATTAGAAACTCCAATCGCTCTAACCTTTTTTTGTTCATATAAGGATTCAAAGAAAACCCATGTCTGTCTATTAATCTCTTTATTATGATTTGGCCAATGAATCAAAAAGAGATCAATATAATCTGTTTTTAGTTTTCTTAATGATTCATCAAAGTTTTTTTGCATGTTTTCTAGAGTTGAATGAATCAATTGTTTTGTAGTGATAAAGATTTCGCTTCTTGGAATATTAGAATCAACAAGTGCGTCACCGACACTTTCTTCATTCCCATACATCTGAGCAGTATCGATATGACGATATCCAATTGATAATGCATATTTTACTGTTTCATAAGCACTTTCACCTGGAGCAACCTTAAAGGTTCCCAATCCAAACATTGGCATCATTACGCCATTACTTAATTTTTTATTCATGAATTACTCTCCTTCAACTTTTGAATTAATTCAGGAGTTAATGTTTTAAGAATTGCAAAAAGCATTTTTCTAGCAGCATCTAAATCTCTTAAATCCATCATAGCCGCTGTTGAATGAATATATCGAGCCGGTAGTCCTATTGTTGTTGCCAACACACCAGCGTTCAAATCTAGTACCTTTGCGGCATCAGTACCACCCTTTGAAACATAATACTGATAGTTGATATGATGTTTTTTAGCTAGTTTGATGAAAAAATCCATTAATCCTTGATGCATGATATTCTTTGGGTCATACATTCTAAGTAAAAATCCTTTGCCTAAACCACCTAAAGCATCCTTATCTAGGGCATCATTTACTGGAGATGCATCAAGTGCTAGAAAAATATCAGGATTAAATGTTTGAGCTGCTGTTTCGGCTCCACGCAAACCGACTTCTTCTTGAACGGTTGCCCCTATGACTAAATGATAAGGACATTCTATATCATTAAATTTAGCGATAGCTTCTAGAGCAAGTCCACATCCATATCTGTTGTCTATCGATTTTGAAATAATTCTATTTGGGTTTCCTGTGACTGCAAAAGGATTATCATATAAGACCATATTACCGAGTTCAACACCAAAAGATTTCGCTTCTTGTTTTGAGCTTGCACCAATATCTAATACTAAATGTTCAATACTCGTTGCTTGTTCTTTTTTTAAATGTGGAGGAATACCTCCAATAACACCTTTAATAATGCCATTTTTGGTATATACATTTAAGACTTGTGAGATAAAAACCTCACCATTAAAGCGTCCTAGAGATTGTAATTTAATCATTCCCATATCGTTAATACCAACAACCATGAGCCCGACTTCATCCATATGACCAGCAACCATGACGGTTGGTGCATCTTCTATTTTTGTTCTTTTAACAGCAAAAATCGAACCTAACCGGTCGGTTTCAATTGTATAGTTTGGATATTTTTCCATTTCTTTGCGCATATAATTGCGAATATCATGTTCATATCCACTCGTACCTGCCATATCAAATAAATCTTTATATATTTTTTTTAGCATGATGTTCAACCCTTCCTATCAATTGATAAATGGGACCTAATTTTCTTTTTTTAATCTCATATTCAGTCATATACTCTGATGCTTCTAGATTATAATCTATTTTTTCAATTGTGACATATTGATGCATGTATTCAATACTAGAGTCAAAAAGCTCGATATGGTCAGTCCGGAATTGAATGACTGATTGACTTTTAAGTATTTGAAGATACTTTTCCATAAATGAAGGATAAGTTAATCTTCTTTTATGATGTTTCGTCTTTGGCCATGGATCACTAAAATTTAGATAAAGTCCATCGATTGAATGAGGCTCAAAAAAAGCTAATAAGTCATCAGCATCTGCCAAGATAATTGTTAAATTGTCTAAGTTTAAGTCTTTCTTTTTTTCTAAGATGCGATAACAAACATTGATGTTTACTTCCATTGCATAATAATGGTTTTCAGGATTATTCTTCGCTAGAGACGTAATAAACAATCCTTTTCCACTGCCTATTTCTAAAAAGGATTTTTTTTGATTGAGCTCAATCTTTTGTGTATTAGCAATAACACCTTCAGATACAAGCAATTCTTGATTCACATATTTTAAATGTTTTTGTCTCATGATATGATCCAATCGTAAAAAAACTTAAAGCGGTAGAAAACCACCACTTTAGATTTAAGCAATTGATTATATGATTTTTCCTAAACCTTCAGAAATGATGAAATCAGCAAGTGCTTCCATCGCCCTATCTGAATCACTTCCAGATACGCTAATCTTAATTAATTCATCTTTATAAATTCCTAAAGACATTAATCCCATAATTGATTTAAGATTAACAGTATTTTCGAATGCTGTTAAATCAATTTCTGAGTGAAATGACATTGCTAAATTGACTAATCTTGTTGCTGGACGTGCATGAATTCCATATTCTGACGTTATTAAAAATGCTTGTTCCATTAGTTGACTCCCTTTCTATGATTGTTAAGAAACGTTAAGACTTCTTGTGTATGGTGTTTCACCAATAAAGTCAATTGTTTTCCTTTGAGAAATGCTGGTGTACCTATTTGTTTTAAGATTCCAGATTCAACACTCTTCATATCAACAATCAAGATTTGTAATCGTTGATGTTCTCTTTTTAGTTCTATGATGTTGTCTGATCCACCAAGTGCTTTTAATAATTTGTTTAAATAATCTGAAGTTGGTTTTTCTAGTTTTTCTGGTTTACTTCTAATCGAAAGTAATGTGACTAAAATGACAACAACAAAAATAATTGCTCCAGAAATCAAGATAAAATTGTTTGTAAATGTAAATAGTAGTATCATAATTATATTCTCCATACAAATAGATTATATCTATTTTCTAATTGAATTTCAATTATTTTATTAACATTGCATCACCAAATGAGAAAAAGCGGTAATCACTTTCTATTGCTTCTTGGTATGCTTTCTGAATAAATTCAGTTCCAGCAAGTGCACTAACGAGCATAATCAAGGTTGATTTTGGTAAATGAAAATTGGTAATTAGCTTCTTGATTGCCTTAAATTGATATCCAGGATAAATAAAAATGCTCGTTTGATAGGTTCCCGGGTGAAAACCATGATCATAGTTGGATTCAATCGTTCTGAGTGAAGTCGTTCCAACGCAAACAATATTTTTTTTATCCTTTATAGCACAATTTAATCTTTCAGTACTCTTTTCAGTTAACGAATAAGTTTCTTCGTGCATATGATGATCTGTAATATCTAAAGCTGAAACAGGTTTAAATGTACCAAGACCCACATGCAATGTAATGGGAATAATCTCAATTCCTTTATTTCTGATTTTTTCTAATAAATCTTTTGTGAAATGAAGACCCGCAGTAGGTGCTGCTGCACTTCCTAAATCCTTAGCATAAACCGTTTGATAACGATCTTGCTCCAAAAGTTGTTCAGTAATATAAGGTGGAAGTGGCATTGTTCCAAGCAGTTCCAACTTTTCAATGAGAATACCTTGATAAATGAGTTTAAAGACACGTAATCCTTCTTCTCTAATTTCTATACACTCAGCAGTCAATAAGGTATCAAAATGAATCCTTGTACCTAATTTAACTCTTTTCGCAGGTTTGGTCATTGCTTCCCAAACATCCGTTTTAAGTTCTTTAAGCAGTAAAACTTCAATAACTGCATCAGTTTCTTCTTTTATACCCATCAAACGCGCGGGAATCACCTTTGTATCGTTTATGACTAAGACATCATTATGATCAAGTTCATCTAAAATATTATAAAAATGACGATGGGTAATTGATTGATCATTACAATTTAGGATCATCAGCTTAGAGTAATCTCTTTTTTCACTTGGATGTTGCGCTATTTTTTCTTTGGGTAATGCAAAATCAAATTCATTTACTTTCATTATCAAATAATCCCTTATAGTATTTAATTCCTAATGATTGATAAGTTTTTTCTGTTGCTACTCTACCTCTTGAAGTACGTTTAATGTAGCCTTCTTGTAATAAGAAAGGTTCATAAACATCTTCAATCGTTGTTATTTCTTCACTGATTGTAGCAGCTATAGTCTCAATACCCACTGGACCACCACTAAATTTTTCAACGATAGCTTTTAGATAACGGTAATCTGTATGATCTAGACCGTTGTGATCAATTCCTAATTTAGAAAGTGCATGATTTGTTATCTTTTCAGTAATCACACCATCGCCAATGATTTCAGCGAAGTCTCTGACACGTCTAAATAAGCGGTTAGCTATTCTTGGTGTTCCTCTGCTTCTTTTAGCTAAAGAGTCAATCGCTGGTTTTTCAATATCGGTTTGATATACTTTAGATGTTCTTTCCACGATTTTCTTTAAATCTTCAACATCATAATAAGATATTCTAAAAACGACACCAAATCGATCTCTTAATGGGGCTGATAAATCACCAAATCGTGTGGTTGCACCAATTAAGGTGAAAGGTGGCAAATCGATACGAATAGATCTTGACTCGTGATCTTTTCCAATCACGATATCAAGCATATAATCTTCCATTGCAGCATATAAAACTTCTTCAACAAAGCGAGGAAGACGATGAATCTCATCGATAAACAGGACATCACCAGGGTTGAGTGAACTTAAAACAGCGGCTAAATCACCGCTTCTTTCTATGGCAGGGCCACTGGTTATTTTAATTTGCACGCCAAGTTCATTGGCTATAATTTGAGCGAGTGTTGTCTTCCCTAATCCCGGAGGACCATAAAGCAAGATGTGATCTAATGCTTCTTTTCTTTTTAAAGCTGCTTTGATGTACACATCAAGCATTTCTTTGATGTCTACTTGACCAATATATTGATCAAGTGTTTGAGGTCGAAGTGATTGATCCTCATCTTCTTTGATAGACATAGCTGTCACAATACGTTCTTTATCCATGATTCACCTACTTGATTAGCATTTGCAAGGCTTGTTTTATCATAACTTCAACTGATTGATCATGATCAAGTTTCTTCATGACTTTTCTGATTTCTGCCTTGGAATAACCTAATGCACTGAGTGCATCTTCAACATCATTTTTATGTGTTGGTATTAATTCATCATCCGCTTCAACAAGCTTTCCTTTAAGATCAAGAATAATTTGTTGCGCACTTTTCATACCAATACCAGGGAATTTAATGAGATATTTCACATTACCTTCCTCGATAGCAAGAATTGTTTCATGGATCTGTTCTGTTGCCAAAATGCTTAATGCACTTTTTGGACCAATTCCAGAAACACCAATTAATCGAATAAAAAGCTCTTTACTTTCAAGCGATCTAAAGCCATAAAGATTATTGATATCTTCACGGACATAATGATGCGTGTATATTTTAATTTCTTCATCCTGATGATAACTATATGGATTTGGCGAAATGATTAAATAACCAATGCCATTATTTTCAACCACAATGTAACTGGGTTTTATTTCCGTTATTTTACCTTCTATGTATGCATACACCAAAATCACCATACCTTTTATTGTTTCTTTTAATTATATCATTTTTGGCCTGTTTTTTCTATCATATACAATGATTATGTTATAATTATTTTAGGATGTGATGGTTATCCAAAAGTTTGAATATTTGAAATCATTTGAAAATGATTTAAAACAACAATTGAGTGCTGATAAGCTATATCTACCGATTTCAAAGAAGTTGGTAGTTCTTTTGCGCGAAATCAATCCATTTTTGGAATCAATTCAAAAAAATCAGCAAGAACTAAAAACAAACTTTTTACAAAAAAACCTAAACATTAATAAAGCATATGCAGCTTCTGTTGATAATTTCCACAGGTCTCTAAAAATCATTGAAGAAAAAAATCATGATGAAATCGAAAAAACACAAAAACTTAAACTTCAAAAATCACATAAAATCAATCGTAATCTTAAGCTTGAATTTGAAAAGATAGAACAAAAAATAAATCAGGCTCATTTACTTGCTGAAGAAAATACCAAAAATGCTGAAATGAATTACAAAAGAGAATTAAGCGGCATTCAAAAAATCATGGTAGGTGCTAGAAATACATATCAACAAAACACATTAGCCATTGAAACAGAAAAAACGGATGCTACTTCTGCTATAGGAGTCGCTTACGATAAGAAAATCAAGGGATTTGAAGATCAACTCAAAGCATTTGATGAAGCATATCAAAAGAGTCTTGAATTACTTATTGAAGAAAGCAAACAAATCTCTGATGAAAATGATGAGACTTATCTTGTCATCAAAAATACATATACACAACTTAGTATTCAACTGAATAAAAAAATTAATGAAATAAAAAAGAAACAGCAACAATCAGTGGCAATAATTGATAAAGAATATCAAACAAAACTTAAACCCATAACAAAAGCAATTGATAAATTGAAAATTGAGTACCAAGTGGCTCAAAATAAATCACTTGCGAAATATACAGAAAAACTCACAAGTCTCAATGTCATCTTTGATGTCCAAAAAGAGTCTTATGAAGGAAAAAAGAACCGTATTATTCATGATTCAAATGATGCAATTACATTGCTTAATAGTAAACTATCTGCTTACCGGGAAACAATTCAAAAAGATAAACTTCAAACTTCTCGTAAAATGCGAGATGAAATGAAATCGTTTGAAATTGATGCAGAAAAAGATAGACAAACACGCATTTTAACGAGAATACTTAATGCATTTAACAGTGATTTAAATAAACAGATTATCAGAACGAATAAGGATATATTAGAAAAACAACGTGATCAACAACGTCGTGTATTTGCTCATGATCAAAAACATCTCAAAGAGATCAATGAGTGGAGATTAAAAAAAGTAGTTTATGAATATGAGAAAAAACAGGAATTTGCAAAAATAGACCTCAATTTTCATCATAATCTAACTTCATCAGAACAACAACTCAAATTGCTTCAAGTAAACTATAATTACCAAAAGGAAGTTCTTCTTCTCACTCTGAATAAGGATTTATTACCTCTTGAATTTCAATTAGCAATCGCTGCTGCAGTTCAAGAAAGAGAGTTGAACCTTTTAGGTAATGATGCACATATGTCCATTGCAAGTTACAAATATAAAGAAACTATCTTAGAATTGGAACTCAATAAGAACAAAGCTTTGATTGAACTCGAAAGAGAAGAATCAAAAGCTTTATATCGTGCTGATTCTCAAGTTTTAAATGTTAGTATTCAACTTGAACTTGAAAAAGAGAAAATTAAACGCGATTTCATCTTAAAAGAGCAAGATCTGCGTGTAGAGTTAAATCAAGCACTTTTAAATAAATCCACCAAGTGGAAAGAACATGAATTATCTCTTGAACTCGACCAGATAGAATCAGATAAAGAGCTCATGTTAATTGAAAGCAAATATCAATTGGATGTTATTAAATCAGAAGCACTAAAAGAAGAAAGAAAACGGGAATATGTTGTCAATGAAGCACGATATAAAAATCAACAACGTATGAGTAATGAAAAAGCTTCTCGTTTCTTGAAAATTTATAGAGCTGAACTTGAATTTAATCAAGAGCAAACAGAATACTTTGTTAACATTACGATGATGTACTATAAAACTTTAACCAATCTTAAGACTCAATTAGCGATGCTTTATCATTTACCTGCGCATCCAGAAATTTTTAAGGCTACGATGAACATCTTATCTGAGCTTACAAAAGAACTTAAATTATCCTTAATTTCTATCATAGAGCATTTCCAAGAACTTGATCAAGAATTCTATATTAAAAAGATTGAGGACTTAACAGGATATAAATATATGCTCAAGCATGAAGATACAATGAATTTCTATGATCAAGAAATTAATAAAATCCTTCAGAAAAGAGCTTATACTGAAAACGATATTAAAAAACTAGAAGAACAATTTTTTATGAAACAGAGTGAACTTGAAAGAAAACAAATGATCATGAACCAACTATCTAAAAATGTTCATGATAGCAAAGAAAATCATAAAGAATATTCGAATCACGAAAAAGATATCAAGCTGATAAGAAAAGATTTACAAAGCGTTGAAAAAAAGATGGATTCCTTACATCTTTCACTACTTCCCATCGATAGAGAATCTGAAAAACTCAAGGAAAAACAAGGCAATGTTGAAAGTGGGTTGGAACATGCAAAACATCAAGAAGCATCCTTGTTCTATCGCTATTTAAATCAAAATCAAAATATTTATCAGATGAGTACAGAAGAAATTAATCAATTTTTTGACTCAATTCAAATATTTTATCAAGCATTACTCAATGAGGTTTATGTCTCTGATTCATTTTTGACCCAAGAATTGAAAATATTAGATAAAATCTTTTTAATATTTGAAAAACAATTTGTTGTCATGCATCAAAAGTTACTCAATCAAATGCTTTCCTTTTATCATCAAAATGAAAAAGAACAATTGAAAATGATCAAAGGCTTCAAAAAATCAATGTCATCCTTGATTCGTTCATTAAAACAAACGTATGCGCATCAAGTCAATGAGTGTTCTATTGAACAGACAAAGCGCATGATTGAAAAGGAAAGACAAATTAAATCTCAAAAGCATAAGATTAAGAAAAAACTTGAACTCAGTAAGCAAATCTATCAAAAGAAACTATTGGGCGATCAGTTTGCACTTAAACAAGTTGAAACTAAGATTACCGATAATAATGCCAAACAACTTCAAGAATTACAACTCTTAAATGATAATCAACTCTCAATAGCAGCTCAATATAATAGTGATTATGAACAAAAAAAGAAAAGTTTGGAAGATATTCATTTTAAGAATATTGTACAAATGGATGCAGGTATTCAGACTCAAGAAAAAAATAATCAAAATCTTGAAGAATCCATTTCTGCTAAAAATCAAGTCATCCTATCAAGATATCAAATCATTCATGAGAAGAACATAGAATCTCTAAAACAAAAGACATTCCACTATGAACAAGTGATTCAAAAAGCTGATCAAGCAGATCAAGATAGAGATCATCAAGCTCAAATCACTGTGAAAAGACTCAATAAAAAGCGTGAGGAAGAATTGAGAAACATATTATCTCACCACAAGCGTTATTTAGTTATTACAAGAAGATCACAAAATAGAGTTTTAGGCAAAGAACTGAGAATATTAAAGAAAAGTCATGGATTTAAGATGCGCATGTTACACTTAAACTAAGGAAAGAGAGATCTTTCCTTTTTTATATATAAAAAAATAAGGACTGGGTCCTTATTCAATAAATTCAAATTCAAATTCAAAGATACGAATGATATCTTTGTTTTTTGCTCCTTGTTGACGGAGTGCATCATCAACACCCAAACTTCTGAGCTGTCTTGCAAAACGTCTCACGGCTTCATCTTTTGTAAAATCTGTACGATCGAAAATGACGCGTAATTTATCTCCTGATAATTCAAAGCCACCTTCAACTTTCGTAATGACGAAAATTGGAGACTCTTCTTCAAAGATATAATTTCTAATCGACTCGTCAGGTAATTCCTCAACTACCTTCGGTGTTTCATGTAATGCTTCCATGGTTCTATAAAGTAGTTTATCAATATCTTTTTGTTGTTGAGCAGAAATAACCATAATTGGTTTATCAAGTTTTGATCTCAATTCTTTTAGTTTTTCTTCTGTTTCTGGCATATCAATCTTATTAGCAACAATAATCTGAGTTCTATCCAATAGATTTTCATTATACATTTCAAGTTCATGATTAATCTTTAAATAATCATCATAAGGATCTTCTCTTGTTAAATCTAGAACATGCAAGAAAACTCTACATCTTTCAATATGTTTTAAAAATCTAATCCCTAGACCAAAGCCTTGATGGGCATTTTCAATCAGTCCAGGAAGGTCCGCTAAGACAAATGATTCTTCCCCTACCTGAACCATTCCTAAGTTAGGTTGTAGCGTTGTAAAGGGATATTCAGCTATCTTAGGTCTTGCATTTGAGACAACAGAAATCAAGGTCGATTTACCGACACTAGGATATCCGATTAAGCCAACATCAGCAAGCACTTTAAGTTCAACGTGAATTCTTCTATTGACACCCATGTCACCATTTTCAGCATAGTCTGGACAAGAGTTTTTGGAAGTAGATAAAGCAATATTACCACGTCCACCTTTACCACCTTGAGCAACAACACATTCTTGATCATGGTGAAGGATTTCACCTATTTTTTCTGATTTATCTTCTGTATAAACAATCGTTCCTAAGGGAACGCGTACATATGTATGAAGGGCATTTGCGCCATGCATACCTTTTGACATACCATTTACGCCAGGTTTAGCTTTGATATGTCTTCTATATCGTAATTCAAGTAAAGTTGACTTTCCTTCTTCACCAACAAAAATAACAGACCCACCGTGTCCACCATTTCCGCCCCAAGGGCCACCGAACTCCACATATTTTTCTCTTCTATATGCAGCCATACCGTTACCACCACGACCGCCATATACTTCTACTACAATTTCATCTACAAACATTTATAACACCTCTATTTTCACACAAAAAAAGGATAACTAGGTTATCCTTCGTAAACTGATACCTGAGTATGCGAACGGCCTTTTCTTTCGTACTTGACGATGCCTGTTACCGTTGCAAATAATGTATCATCACCACCGCGGCCTACGTTAATACCAGGGTGAATTTTTGTTCCTCTTTGTCTATAAATGATTGAACCTGCAGATGCAAATTGACCATCACTTAATTTTAAGCCTAAGCGCTTTGAATGAGAATCACGACCGTTACGAGATGAACCTGTACCTTTTTTCGATGCGAATAACTGTATATTTAACTTTAACATGTTATCCCTCCTTCTGGTTTTTAATATATTTAGGATATTGTTTTTCAAGATCTAATAAAGAATATTCCAAATTTTCCATCAGTCCTAAAACGATTGAATCATCTTTTTTAAGACTCATTTTGAAATAACCTTCTTCAACTGTTAAATCAATCAAATGATTTAACTTTAAGTGCTCAATCGCATTTGCTGTAACTAGGGTTGCTGCTGAGACAGCTGCACACACGATATCTTCTCCGTGCTTCTTATAGTTCGCATGCCCTTCAACATTGATTTCATTGAGCTTTTTATTTTTATATACAAACTTTGATCTAATCATGGCATTATGCGACGATTGATTCAATGACTAGTTTTGTATATGCTTGACGATGCCCTTGCTTTTTGCGGTAATTTTTTCTGACCTTATATTTAAACACAATGATTTTTTTACCACGACCGTGTTTTAATACTTTGGCAACCACTTTTGCGCCTTCAATGACTGGAGTTCCAATAACGGTTTTTTCTCCACCCAACATCAAGACTTCAGTAAACTCAAACGTTTCTCCAGCTTCGACTTCTAATTTTTCAATATAGATTTCTTGACCTTCTGTTACGCGTACTTGTTTACCACCAGTTTTTATAACTGCATACATGTTGCTACACCTCCTTATTTTCTGAAGACTCACTATCAAGGTAGCTAATTAGCCTTTGTGACCTGTTCTATGTGGTACAACATAGATATTTTAACGTAGTTAGGCCCAAAAGTCAACAAAAATATATATTTTATTTCACGTGAGAAATCTCAGTCTAGACATTCATTACAGGTGAATCCTATTTTTTGTCTGATATATGTTGATATGGTATAACTATCACGAATAATTGAGGTTAACATATAAATATCGTTTATTAGGAAAAACAGGTTTAAAAGTCTCAGAGATTTCTTTTGGAACGTGGTAGCTAGGCAGTGTATGGGGAACGCCTTTTAATTACGACAAAGCAATTGAAGCATAAGAGTTCGCTGAAAAAGATGGTGTCAATTACTTCGATACAGCAGATGTTTTTATTGACGGGTTAAGTAGAAAAACGATTGGTGAGTTTAAAAAATAAGGAAACGCGAATACTTTTGTGATCACTAAAGTGGGTAGAAAACTACAACCACATCTTGCTTCATTCTACAATGAAGAAAATATCAGAAGATTTATTGATGATTCAAAAAAGAATCTACAACTAGAAGTTCTTGATAGGGTTCTTCTTCATTACCACCCAGAGAACTTTTAATAGACATGGTAAAGCCTTTGAAAAAGGTGAAATATTTTCTGGAGTTGATTATCATCTTGGATTAAAAGCAGTTTAAAACTAATTGCGTCGAGTTGTATGAAGCGCTAAGGAAAAGTGCCTCGAATTTCCCGAAGCAACATATTTTTAGCCCTATTTATGTTTACACACACGAGATTTTTATGTGCTTAATTGTTGTAAAGAAACATATTACTGGTTTTTCTACTCTCACGGCATACAATCACAATTCAAAATCAAATTGGTATTGCCTCAAATCATCACTTAATAACCATATTTTAGAGAATATTTAATCAATCATAGTATCGTTAACGTTTTTTCGATTTTATAGTAACATTCTTAGATAAAATATCAGATATGATTTCCGGTTTTGATGGCTTATAGTAATAATATCCTTGCACTAATCTGCAACTTGTAGTTTTTAATAAATCGATTTGTTCTTCTCTTTCAATCCCCTCAGCTAATGAAATAAAACCTAATTTTTGAGTTAATTCAAGAATGGTATAATAAATATCCATTTGATCATTCATTAGAAATTGGTCTGAAAATGATTTATCAAATTTAACCATATCAACCTTAAAGTTAGTCAAATAGTTAATGCCTGCTTGTCCAGATCCAAAATCATCAATAGCTGTTTTAATTCCTAGAGATTTCATTTCAGAAAGTGTTTTTATTGTTAAATCTCTGTTTTCTATAATCGCTGATTCAGTAAGTTCTATACCAATCATCTCAGATGGAATATTAAATTGTTTTAAAATATCTACGATGTATTCATTTAGTGTCTGGTCTTCTAACTGACTTGCTGAATAATTAACGTATACTGGTACAATTTCAATTCCCTCTGCACACCATCGTGATTGTTGCTCAATCACTTTCATGATGACAATGCGTCCAATTTTGCTAATCAATCTATTTTGTTCAGCAATCGGGATAAATTCATAAGGTGAAATATTGGAATCTTTAATTCTTAATAGAGCTTCCAAACTAATGATCTCTTCAGTATAAATATTGACTTGTGGTTGGTAGACTATAGAAAATCCATCATTTCGAATTGCATTCTTTAATATATCTAAAACTTCATTTTTACGGATAACACTTTCTTCCATTTTCGTATCGTAAAATTTATGAACTGTTTGCTGATTTTTTTTCGCTTCATACATGGCAATATCGGTCTTTTTTAATAATTCATCAGGTGAAATCCCATCCTTAGGATAAAGACTAATGCTCATGCTCAATTCAACCATTATATTTAACTCTTCTACTTTGATAGGAAAATTAAATAGAGATTTAATGTTCTCAATCAAATCTGTCACTTCATCCAAATGAGTATATTGATATAGGATAAAAAATTCATCGCTTTGCTGTCTTGCTACATAAACTTGATTGTTTTTAAGAGTGCTTAGATTTTTTCCAATCTCTTGCAGTAAAAGATTGCCAAAAGCATGCCCTTTTGTATCGTTTATCGTTTTGAAATCGTTGATATCCATAAAAATAATTGCTACTTGATTTTTATTTATACACATCTCTTTCAAATGCTTGATAATTGCATTTCTATTAGGCAACTGTGTGAGTTGATCGGTAAATGCTAAATTAGTCATTTGTGCAATAATATTGGAATTTTCCTTATTTTTCTCGAATACTTTATTAACGAGATCTGTAAACATCTTACTTAACCCTGAAAAACCACCATAATCACTATGGGCAGTTCTATACGTTATATGATTCAAATCAATGTTACTTACAGAACCGCTAAATTTCTTTAATGGATTAATAATTTTTACATATTGCACGAGCGTATAAAACGTCAAGATAATAACGATGAGTGAAATAAAAATAGTGATAAAAAAGACTTTCATTAAGTTATAATTATCGTAACTATATCCAATGCCTAATATTCCAATGATCTCGCCATTAAAATAGATGGGAGTAGCAATCTCTAAGACATCTTTTCCTATTTTTTCATGATACCAATCATCAGAATTTGTTTCGCCTAGCAAAACTTTTTCATATACTGAGTCTCCCGAGTAATCAATCCCAATTTCATCAATATCGGTATCGGCTATATTTATATAATTAGTATCTACAATTAATGCATATAATAATTCGGGATTATTTTCAACAAATTGATCTAATACGTATTGATACTCATATTTTTGAGTTAGTTCGTAAATAACATCAGCATTGCATCCTACTTGGATAAAAAACCCATCCTCAGCTCTAACATATACAAATTTATAGTATTCACCAACTTCATCGGTGCCTTCCCTTATTTCTTCAATATATACATCAAGCCCGCTATGCATAAAGTTATAGATTGGATCTCCAATTTGGGGAGTCCATCCTATGTACTCACTATTTGCATCATATAATACTTGACCGTCTTCGTTATACCAATATATATTTGTCAAAACAAAGATTTCTGTCATTTCGTGTAAATATTCATTTGTAATTAAATCTCTATGATTAATGATATTATTTCCTACTGAAACCAATAAAGAGTCAATTGAATCTATATAGTCTTCTTTATGTGCAAGATTATTGGACAAACTTAAAGAAAGTGTTTCAGCTAATAATGATCCTGATGTAGTCAGTTCAGTCTTGAATCTATCTACAGTAAATGTATAAGTTAAAAATCCAACAGTCAAAGTAATAAAAAAGAACAGTAACAATGGAAATATAAACAGCCTTTTTGTATTAATTGGTTGAACTGATTTCATTGCTCGCTCCTTGAAAATATTATCACAATATATTTGTGTTATTAATTCGTTAAAAAAGTCACAATTAAACTGACGGGAAATATAGGTTTCTTTATGTAATTTTTCGATAAAAGCACTTAAAACATAAGTATAACATAATAAACCTTACTAATTTCTTAAGTTGTTTTAATAAACTGAAAAATAGAAGTTTTTAAAATGGTACCATTTTCTTGTATCTTTGTGTCTATGTGGTTATTATCTCATATCTGTTTCGTCACTTACAGTATAAAGGATTCTATGAGCCTTTTTTATCTAATTATTATAGTGTTGCACTTAATATTCTAATTTATCCGCAAAAAAAACAGCTCCCATAAGAAGCTGTCAGTTTTAAATTAACGTTTGCCTTGATCGTAAACTTGACCAAGTGCTTTTGGAGCTCTTGAATTCTTCGAGAAGAATGCCAAAATAACGATTGTTGCGATGTAAGGAATCATATTATAGAATTCTCTAGGTAATCCAAGATCTCTCAAGAATGGAATAATTGAATATGAAGAACCAATCGTTCTCATAAATCCAAAGAATAAAGCTGCTAACACAATTCTTGAAGGTCTCCAATTACCGAAAATAAGGACAGCGATTGCCAAAAATCCAAATCCAGCAACGGTCACATTAAATTCAGTTGATGTTGTAACAACGAAGATGACACCGCCCATACCAGCAAAAACACCGGATAGTGTGACTGCAATAAAACGCAAGCGGTAAATATTGATACCTAATGAATCTGCTGCATGTGGATTTTCACCACAGGCTCTGAGTCTGAGTCCAAATTTAGTCTTGAATAGAATGATTGAAATAATAACAAGAAGTGCAAGACCAATAAAGAAACTTAGATATACTCTAGTAAATAGTAAATTTCCTAAAATTGGAATTTGCGATAAGATAGGGACTTCTTGAATTAAAAATGTTGAACGGAAAGGAACTTGTTGTCCCTGTTGAATAAAGCGTGCCGTAAATATTGCAAATGCAGGAGCAAACAAGTTAAGTGCTGTCGCACTAATAATTTGATTTGCTTTCATGTAGATTGATGCATGCGCATGAATCATCGCATATAAACCACCAACGAGACCACCAATCATCATTCCCATAATCAGAATTAATTGAATATGCACTTTAGTATTCACTAACCATACAAAGAATAACGTAGCCAATACCACCGTGATAATTATGCTTATAAAAAACATCGCACGTTTTCTTGTAAGTGTTTTTTTAAAGATATCATAGGTCTCTTTTTTAAACAGTCGTTTAGTAAACAATGATAATCCCCATGCTAAGACTGCCGAAAAAGAGAGTGAGACAATCATAATCACGATTTTGGTGAGTGGTGAGTAAGGAAAAACTTCAAGTCCTTGAATTGCCCAAACACCAATAAATGCACCTAATATCATAATCCCTTCTAGGGCAATATTGGTAACACCACTTCTTTCAGCTAAAAGGCCACCAAGCGCAACGACAAGTAAGACTGTCATGCTGACATAGGTATTTTGAACGAGTTGATAGAGTATATCCATTTTACACGTCCTCCTTTAACTTACGGTTTTTAAACCATGCTTTAAAGCGATCGCCATAGATTCTAAGCGCAGCTTGAAGTGCAATTGAAACAGCAGTGATATAAATAATAACTGCAATAATCATATCAATAATTTGAGGGACAAATCCGTAGATTTGCATATAGAATCCACCCATTCGAATATTTGATAAGAACAACCCTGCAAATAATGCTCCTAATGGTTCACCTAAACCAAGAAGGGCAACAGAAATTCCGTCGAAACCTTCCGGAAAAATATTGAATGCAGTACCAATTGTCTTGCCGACAACCAAATAAGCAAGTGCACCAGCTAAACCAGCAAATAAACCAGAAATAGTCATTGCTGTTATAATGTTTGCTTTAGTATTCATCCCAGCATATTTAGATCCATCCATTGAAAAACCGGAAGCTCTAAGTTGATAACCAAGTGTCGTCTTATGGACAATGATATGAGCGATTATTGCAACACCAATCGCAATCAGTATTCCTATATTTGCGGTAGAACCAGGAAATATTGAAGTAAGCATTGGTAATTGTGCACTAGGTAGGATATTAAGTGATCTAGAATAACTACCATTAAATACATTCGTACGAATTAAATAGATTAACCAATGCCCAGCAATATAATTCATCATAATTGATACAATAACTTCATTGACGTTACTGATTGCTTTGAGTAAGCCTGGAATCAGACCCCAAATGCCACCAGCAAGCATACCTAATATCATTGCAACAATCCAATGAAGTCCACCGGGTAGTTCCATTCTGACACCAATATGAATTGCAACATAAGCACCCATCATCATTTGACCTGAGGCACCAATATTGAATAATCCTGTTTTAAAGGCAAATGCAACAGCCAAACCAGTTAATATAATTGGTGCAGCTTGATAAAGCATATTTCCTATGCCTGTAAGCCCACCATTAAATCCACCAATTAATAAAGTGAATAAGGCTTGAAAAGCTTCACCAGGATTAAAGATTAACATAATAATGAGTCCAGCTAATAATCCGAATGCGACTGCAATCAAACTCGGTTTGATTGTATTATAGAAGCCCGAAAGAATCTTTTTTGTTCTAACCATGTTGAACTACACCTCTTTTCGCACCAGACATATAAAGACCTAAATCATTCACAGTAGTTTGTTTAGGATCAAGTTCACCAACAATCTCACCCTCATACATCACAAGAATTCGATCAGAAAGATTCATGACTTCTTCAATTTCAAGTGAAACAAGTAAAATAGCTTTTCCATGTTCTCTTTCAACAAGAAGTTGTGAGTGAATATATTCGATTGCACCTACATCAAGACCTCTTGTAGGTTGAACAGCAATGAGTAAATCATGATCTCTTGCCATTTCTCGACCTAAAATTGCTTTTTGTTGATTACCACCACTCATGGAACGAACGACGGTCTTTGGACCACCTTCACTTCTGATATCAAAACGATCAATGAGTGTATCTGCATTTTCATTAATTGCATCAAAACGTAAGAATCCGTTTTTCTGAAATTGCGATTGATAGAAATTTTGTAAAACCAAATTACTCTGCAAATCAAAATCAAGAATCATACCATGCTTCTGTCTATCTTCAGGAATATGTGACATTCCTGCCTCATATTTTGCTCTGATACTTGATTTTGTAATATCTGCACCACCTAAAGTGACTTTCCCACTATGAAAAGGCATTAAACCAGTTAATGCATGAATGAGTTCAGTCTGTCCATTGCCATCAATACCAGCAATACCAACTATTTCACCACGATTAACCTCAAAACTGATATCTTTTACAAGATGTTTACCTTTACCTTCGATGTTTAGATTTTCAACCTTAAAAATATTTTCTCCAAGTTTTATAGGACTCTTCTTAATGGTGAACAAAACTTCTCTACCGACCATCATTTCTGCCATTTGTTCAACAGTTACATCGCTTACTTTAACGGTACCGATGAGTTTACCTCTTCTAAGGACTGAACAATTATGAGCAACAGCTTTAATTTCATTAAGCTTATGCGTAATTAGAATAATTGTTTTTCCTTCTTTTGCAAAACCATTCATGATATTAATCAATTCATGGATTTCTTGAGGTGTGAGCACTGCAGTTGGTTCATCAAAAATGAGAATGTCACTATCTCGATATAACATTTTTAAAATTTCAACTCTTTGTTGTTGACCAACAGTAATGTCTTTAATTAAGGCATTTAAGTCAACTTTGAGTTGATAGGTTTCAATCAAATGATTTAATTTTGCAACTGCTTCATCATATTGAAGAAATCCCTTTTTTGTATCTTCAGCACCTAGAATGATGTTTTCAAGTACCGTGAATGTTTCAACTAATTTAAAATGTTGATGAACCATCCCAATACCTAATTTATGTGAATCATTCGGATTATGAATTTCAACCTTTTTGCCATCAATGAAAATTTCTCCAGCTTCAGGTTTATATAATCCAAAAAGAATTGACATGAGTGTACTCTTGCCAGCTCCATTTTCTCCTAAGAGTGCATAGATTTCACCAGGTTTAATTGCAATAGAAACATCATCATTAGCAACCAATGTACCAAACACTTTAGTAATATGCTTCATTTCAACTTTATATTTCAAGTCAATCACTCCTTTGATTAGAAATAAGGGGAAAGCGAGCTTTCCCCTTATACTCAATCAATATTTTTTTTTGATTATTAAGCAGGGTTAACTGCGGTACCTAAAGCGGCATTCCATGTATATCCTAGAGCAACGACAAATGCTTCTAATTCAGTAACATCAGTTGGAACAACAACATCACCATCAGCTAAGTCAGCAAAAATTGCATTATAAGCAGCAACAGTAAATGAAGTAAATCTCCAAGAATCAGTAACAGTTGGTAGTCCAACTGCATCATCAGCAGCACCTAAAGTAACTGATACTCCACCAACAAATGCATCATTGTAGAAATCAGTTAATGCGCCTGTAACAGCAGTTCCTAAACCCTTCATTGCTGAAGTGATAACACGTGGAGATAGATTAGATTGATCAACATCAACACCAACAACCCATTTACCAGTTGTATCTTGAGCAGCAGCGAATACTGAGTTACCAGCACCACCAGCAGCAGGATGAATTACTTCAACGCCAGCTGAGTACCAAGCGCCAGCCATTGTCTTTGTTTCATCACTTGGAGCGAATGAATTTAAATAAACATAATGAGCAGGATCAAATGAGAAACTAGTTAATCCCATTTCTTCAGCAGCAAAGTATGAACCAGCAACGAATCCAATACCGAAACGTACTACTGCAGGAACAGCCATACCACCCATAAATCCTAAGCTTTCAAAACCATCTTTAACAACACCATAACCACCTAAGAAACCAGATTGTTCTTCTTGGAAGAAGATTGATCTTGTGTTAGCAGCAACTGTAAAGTCAACTGCAGAACCATCATAAGTAGCCATTGTAACCCAGTCAGTTACATTGTGTGGAGATCCATCAATTAAGACGAATTTTACATCAGGATGTGTAGTTTGTGCTTTATGAACACTGTTTTCAAATAAGAAACCAGGAGTTACAACTACCTTAGCACCATTTTCAACAGCTAAATCAATAGCTGCTACATATGC
Organism: uncultured Mariniplasma sp.; assembly: GCA_964625435.1. Lineage (GTDB taxonomy): Bacteria > Bacillota_I > Bacilli_A > Acholeplasmatales > Acholeplasmataceae > Peloplasma. Next base: position 24,950 of record CAZVDQ010000008.1, on the reverse strand, counting down.
ATCAAAGCTAACTTCTGTTGGTTTGTAATATTTAACAGAAATATCATTTGCATCTGCATAAGCATTGATACCTTCCCAAGTACCTTGATTAAATGAACGGTCATCAATATCACCTGAATCGGTAATCATTGCAATTTCATAACTTTTTTCACCACATGCAGATAAAGCGACTGCAGCGACAAATAATACTAGTAAGAATAAAACTTTCTTCATTTCTTTTTTCTCCTCCGTTTTTTGTATTGAAAGGGATTACCTTTCTAATATCTCTATTTTACCGAAAATTATTGAAATTAGCAACTACAAAAAGCACAAAAAGATTATATTTCTTTAAAAAGAAAAGGTGCAGTTAAGCACCTTCCGGTTGTTTTGTATTTGGTTTTGCTTCAGTATTTGGTTTTTTGAAGAGATTAGCAATTTTTTTAGGGAGCATCATGAATGCATCAGCCATGACTGCTGGCATCATTCCTGCCGCTTCTAATAAAGCAGTTCTTCTAATTTCTTCTTTGGTAATTTCTTTTGCATCACTAAATAAATATTTACGTGTGACAATACCTATACGTAAAGTTAATAATGCATTTGACATTCCTTGCGCGACTGATGATACGAGAGGCTTAATAAATGGAATCTCACCAATTGCATTAACTGTAGAGGTTGGTAATATATCACCGATATCCATATTTTCTAAACCTTCAGCTATGAGCGCTGTCGTAAACACATTTAAAGTTAACTTAGACAAATTTTTATATGATGGTCTGAAACCACACATGACAACGAGTTCTTTAATCATTTTAAGATTCACTGCGACAACTGTAAAGAAATCTAATCTACCATTTTGAGAAATGGCAGTTGAAATCATGACTGTTTTAGCATTGCGTTTGATGACATGATTCATCTCTTTTTTAATATGTGCATTAAATGTTTGATTTAAAGCTTCTCTGAGTAAGATTGAGCTTCCCATAGCTGCATATAATTTCTTTTCCTCTTCAGGTGGGAACGTATCTAAGGCTATTAATCTTTTAGCAACTCTCTTGTAAACTAAAAAGTTTTTTCTTGTTGCTTTATCTAAAGTTGTCTCAACTGAAAAGCTAGGGGAAAACATAATGATATTAACAGGTCTTAAGATTAATAAATAGATTAGTATAGCTGCAATTCCATAAAATCCGTATTCAACAAAAGGATGGATGGTTCTTAGTCGATCACCCACATCTAATATGCTACTTAATAACATAAGAATAAATAGAATAACGAAGCCTATGGCAATTAAGTACCAAAATAATTTAGTAGAATCTTTCTTTTTCATCAAAACCACTTCCTTTGATTTGATTATAGCATGAATTTAATTAATTTTAGTCTTCTTTTGTTCTTTTAGACTATAAAATTCATGACGTCCAATCACGATATGATCGACTAAATCAATACCCATAATCGAGCTAGTTTCCATCAGTGATTTCGTTGCAATAAGATCAGCTTTGCTAGGTGATGAATCTCCAGAAGGATGGTTGTGAACAAAGATGATTGCTGCTGCAGATAATTTAATCGCATGCCTGTAGATCTCTCTCGGGTGAATTAGGGTTTGGTTCACAGTTCCAATAAATATCGTTTCTTTTTTTATGAGTTCACTTTTTGTATTCAAATATAGGCAGATAAAATGCTCTTGCTCCAAATAAGAAAGTTCAGGGTGTAATAAATGATAGACATCATAAGGTGATGTTAACTTATAATGAAATGTCTTTTGAATAGATGTCAATCTTTTCCCTAATTCTATCGCAGCAATCATTGTCGTCGCTTTTGCCATTTTAATTCCTGGTATTTGGAGAAGTTCATGAACGCTCATCCGCTTTAAATCCTCTAAACTCTCCAAATGATATAAAACATTCTTTGACAACTCAATTACTGATAAATCCTTCATTCCTGTTCTTAATATAATAGCAATCAATTCCTCATTTGATAATGAAGATACCCCATATGCAACAAGTCTTTCTCTAGGTCTTTCTTCTTTTGGCATTTCCTTAATTAGATACATAAAAAAACCTCCTCTACCTATAATAGAGAAGGTCTGACTGTTTTACTTTTTAACCGTTTACGATTGTAAAAATAAACTGGGATATAAATGATTTGAAATAATATAAAGATTGATAAAATGAATCCAATTACCCAATATGATCCGAAGATACTATAAAGGGGTGCTACTTCTGAAGGTAACGTTCTTAAGAAGAGATAATTCGTATTAAGTTTAAAATTAATAGAATACATAATCAGTGTATAAATGAATAGATATAAGCTCGATCTCAATAAATGTTTATATCCAAATCTAAATTTTAGAACAATAAGCATATACAAATTTGAAAGTAAAAATAGGCCATGATTCCCAAAATAATGAATGAATCTAAAATGAGGAAATGAATAATTAAGATCAGCGGTAATTAATGAAAGGAGTGCTCCTGTAATTGCCCACGGAAAAATAACTTGAAACACTTTCTCATTTTTAGTCCATAAAGCATATGCTGTAACATACATTGAAATCGCACAAACCCCTAATGGAAGCAAATCCATATCAAAACCCAATGTTATCATATGCCATACATAATGTGTCCACTCCATCGTGAGCATCAAGATGACGACAAACCTTCTAATAAAGACGTCCATGCGTGGACCAACCTTATTTCTAAACACAAGTATTCCGACAAATAATAAAGCAAAAAATAGTAACACAATAAAGTGTTGTAATGAAAATGCTTCGAAACCTATATACTTCTCATCAAATAAGAACATAAACAAACCTCACACCATTTATATGTTCTATTATACGATAAAATCACACCTTTTTTAATCAATAATGTCTAATCCCTTAAATCTAGCAACCTGTTTAACATCCTTATCACCACGTCCAGATAAGTTAATAACAATGATTTTATCCTTACCTAAAGTTGGTGCAAGCTTCATTGCTTGTGCAACAGCATGTGCACTTTCGATTGCAGGAATGATTCCTTCTTTTTTGCATAAATACTCAAAAGCAGAAACTGCTTCTAAATCAGTAATAGCAACATACTCCACTCTATTAATCTCTTTTAAATAAGCATGTTCAGGACCTATACCTGGATAATCAAGACCTGCTGATATTGAATAAACAGGAGAGATTTCTCCTAACTCATCTTTTAAAACTAATGTGTTCATCCCGTGAATAACACCTTCAACACCAAAAGTCATCGTTGCTGCATGCCCCCCTTTTTCATCTAATCCTTTGCCTCCCGCTTCTGCACCAATCATTCTTACGGAAGGATCATTAATGAATTCATAAAATGCACCAATGGCATTTGATCCACCACCTACACATGCAATAATAACATCGGGTAAACGATTCTCTTTTTCTAATATTTGAGCTTTAATTTCTTTTCCGATGACTTTTTGGAAATCTCTTACCATCATTGGATAAGGATGAGGACCTACAGCTGAACCGATTAAATAATAAGTGTCTTCAAGTTCCGTACTCCACTTCATTAAAGCACTGTCAACGGCTTCTTTAAGGGTTTTTAGTCCTTCTTCAACAGCAACAACCTTACAGCCTAATAATTCCATTCTATAGACGTTTAGGCTCTGTTTAACGACATCAACAGCACCCATGTGAACCTCACAGTCCATACCAAATATAGCTGCTGCAGTTGCAGTAGCAACACCGTGCTGTCCAGCACCTGTTTCAGCAATCAACTTTTTCTTTCCCATACGCTTTGCCAATAAAGCTTGACCAATGACGTTATTAATCTTATGTGCTCCCGTATGATTTAAATCCTCTCTTTTTAAATAAATCTTAGCTCCACCTAAATCTTCTGTCATATTTTTAGCATAATATAACAAAGATGGTCTATTAGCATATTCAGTTAAATAGAATTCAAACTCCTTTAAAAATGCTTCATCATGCTTATACTTATCATAAGCCACCTCAACTTGTTTGACCGCTTTTAAAATAGGTCCCGGTACAAACTGTCCTCCAAATTTACCAAATTCCATGATTCTCTTCCCTTTCCGTCTTGGGATGTAGATTGTTAATTATTAAAAATGGATAACAAAAAAAGCGATTCTTCATTTTGGGACGAATCGCTCGTGGTGCCACCCAAGTTCAAGAAATTGTGAAATTTCTCCTTTAACAAAATACTCCATCATTTAAGACTTTTATATTTTTGTCCTCTAACGGGAACTCCCGGCTCAGGCTACTTGATTCACCCTGCTTCTCCTAAGACCATTCACCACCATCTGATATACTCGTCTTACACCACCACGAGCTCGCTTGATATTTTTTAGAGGTTACTTTTCTTAATCATTGAATTTAATTTAGATTATACACATCTCTCCACAGAAATGCAACCCCATAAATAATTTTTTATAGAGTTCAACATTTCTTTTTTAGTTAAGTTGTGCTATTTTCAACGAATAAATTCTAAGCTATTTTTTGTTAAGTTCTCTAGACAGTAGTATACTTTTCAAAATCAACATTAAATTCATTTTGTGTTCCGGTATTAAATCAGTTTTCATGTATTTTATTACAGTATGGACAAATTATTTCACTATTATGATTGATCTTAGTAATATTTCTAAAATACATTAAAGACTCAATTTGTCTTTCATAATACCAGTAATCATCATGCTTAAAATCAGATTTGTTAATCACGTATTTTTTAAGATGTGCGTTATCGGTATAGAAAAAAGACTTACCATTTTCGTCACATACACTTTCTTTTATTTGAGTCATACAATCATTACATTGATAAAAACCAAGATAAGGATTTTTAAGAAGTTTTCCTCCACAGAAAGGACACACATCTCTTTTTGCATCTGAATAAATCATTCCTCTGAGTATGATTTGTTGTATTCTTCGAAAGGAATCAATATCTTGCATACTGATATATACATCATCTCTTTCAAGATAATCTTCATCAAATTGATTGGCTACAACAACCTCATTAACACCATAAATCTTTTTATAATTATTGAGTGTTTTAACATCATAAACACTGCTAGTTATCATGATCCTATAGGTTTTTTCTTGTGTAAAATAAAGCAATATATCTTTCTTGTTGTTATTGAAGATATCCAATTTCCAATCTTTAAATGAAAAAGTAATATCCAGTGAACTCAAATTTATTTTAAATTGAGGATCTATTTCAAAATTGAAATGCCCAACAGAAAAAATAGTAAGTATTTGAACATACATCAAATAATTTCTTCTCATTAAATCAAAATCAACGGACTCTTTTTCCTCTTTGACTTTGATTTGATTACCCAATAAGTACTTATATGTTTTATAAACCTGATGGTAGTCTTTTTGCATTAAAAATATGTTGGTTTTTTTAAGCCTTAAATTTTTATTTCGATTGACGTTCTTTTGGTAGACCGGTTTTTTTAATCTCGGGTTAATTGCATGACTGATTAATGATAATTCCCTTAACATTTCTTTAGATAAATTAAAATATTGACTATAATCTCTAATATAACCAGTATGTAATTTACCTAATGCTAAAAAATAATTCACATGATTGACTTTTTCAAGTAAATTAAATCTCATAATGTTGCTAGCATATAATAAACTATTCAATGTTCTTCTATTTTGCTTAATCAATGAAAGAATTCCATCAATAAAATTGCAGAAAATGACATTTTCATAAATAGCATAATCATCTTCATAGATTCTCGTTAACAATTTTCTAGGTCTTACACCTTTATTTGTTAAATTAGATACATTTTGACTATGATTAGCTAAATGAAGCAAAGTGTTTTGATTAATAATGCGTGCATTTTCAACTGGTAATACATCATCTGTGTCTTCTAAAACGATGATTGGTTTACTAAATATTCTTTTGATTGCAGGAGTTGACTTTCTTATATGATGAATCATTTTTTCTAATTTTTCAAAATCAAAATCCGGTTCAATTGAAAATAATGTCATATCATGAACAACATAGTAATCAAACTCAATATATGATACAACTTGATGTTTCTTAACAAAATCTTGAATGCCTTCTAAAAGTGAAGAAAAACGATTATATTCCTCTATCTTTAATTTATTTATGTTTTTTTTCATATTACTCACTATCAAGACGTTTAATAAATGCTACACATTGATTCAAATTCAATTTTTCAAATTCCATTTCAAGCTTTTCTTTGTCGTCGATGGTTTTTACCTCAAGTTTAGCAACCACTTTACTTAATAAAATCTTTTCAATCGCTTCACTTTCTACATCTTCATTTGAAAAACATTCTTTATATATATTAACGAAATCTTCGATTTGTTTTAGAATACGATTTCCAAACGAAATATTATATGGTGCAAGTAATGTTTCAACATTTTTAATTAGTTCGTTATTTTCAGCATCAAAATCACCATTTTGCTTTGCTGTTATAAATAATTTGTTGATGGTTTGATAATCATAATACTGTCGTAAAATAGGATTTGAATAGTTACGTACTTTGGGAGCACGCTTTGTAAAGTTCACGGTATGTGCACGGTCGTAAACCTTGTCCGAAATAACAAATGTTGATTCGTCACGATTAGCTGTGCCGATGAACCATACATTAGGTGGTACTTTAAGAGTATGTCCGTTATCTAGAGCTAGATAATCAACTTCTTTTTCTTCTTCTTTCCTATTTAATTTAATATTTATCAATTTAATCTCTCTTTGATTTTCCTCATTTTCCATAAGCGATAGAAAATCTGAAAAATAATATTCAATTCTAGATAGATTCATTTCATCGAGTAGTATAAAAGTAAATATTTCTTGATTTAGAGCTGCTTTATATAGTGCTAATGTGAATTTTTTAGGCGTATATTTCATTGAAAACTCATTATAGTAACCCAATAACTCATTTTTATCTTTCCAAGAAGATTCAACTTCAATGATATCGCAGTTTCCAAATATAGCTTCCGAAAAAATCTTTGGTAAACTGGTTTTCCCTGTTCCAGACATTCCTTGCAGAATCGATAGTCTACTAGCTCCCAGTCCAGCAACAAAAGTCGCAATATCTTCAGGTGTGTAAGACAGATGAAGTCTTGAATTTCTAGCATATTCTACGATAAAATGAATAAGTTCATTAAACGTTGTTTCGTTTGTCTTAAAAGCTTTCCGCTTCTCTAGTTCTTGATTGAATAAATCTATTTTTGAATCAAGTTCAGTAAATGAAGGACATGGATCCAATGGTTGATAAGTATCATCATCTGTATCACTTGATGATGATGCATTACTTGAATCAGATGTGTTATTAAAAGGTAATAGATTAGCATCTAATAAATTCATTTCATCTCTGTCAAATGCTTTTCTTATAAACATCAAACTTAATACAGAAACAGATGCAATCAGTGCATAGATGGTATCGGTACCAATGGTGTAATCATAATTAAAAGCATCGGGTAAACTAATCCCATAAAAATTAAAAATATCTAAGATAACAGTTTGGTTGATTTCATTAGCAATTTGGAAGTAATATCCAGATATAGCAATGATAAACACAAAGAAAACATTAACTGATGTTGCTAATTTGACAACCGAATTGAACTGCTTATATTTTGAAAGATAACTAGTTAATGCAACAACTAAACAAAGACCAGCAGAAATGAGCATGACAACAAGGATATAAGCAACCATGCGATAACCTGAATCTAAGTTGGCATAGTCTCTTAAAATATCAATGCCTGTTAAGTTGACGAAATTCGTATAACTACCATATGCAATATGAATTTTAATAATTGGAAGTAGCAGCATCAAAACTGTAACAGCTGTCAATAATACAACATACAATAATGGTTCGATTTTGGCATATTTTACTTTAACTTCTCCATAAGATATTTGATTATGCGCGTTATATTTACCTTTAAAAATGGCATAAGTGAAAATCACTATACACATCAATAGCATTGGAATAAATGAGAATGTTTGAGCAATAACACCCCCAAGTGTGTAATACATATCAATTGTTAATCCCGTGAGGAAAAATATTATTGTGGCAATGAAAGCGAATGTAACTAATGTTTTTGATTTATTGATAAATCTTTCTTTATCAAAGAAATAAATAGATATACAATGTGCAAAATATAGAAAAATACTCAAAAAGATAGCAAAATTGAAAAGGAAATAAATGATGATCTCGGTATTAGTGTCTCCAAAAAATAAGACACGGATAATTATGGCATTGTAAATAGGTTCAAATTCAACTAATGTATATAATGGAATAACAAATGTTGTTAAGAATACAACAATTGAAACAATATCAATGATTAAAACATTCAGCGGAATTTTAGTCTGACTTAGTTTGACTTCTCTCTCGTCTTTTTGAAGACTCTTTGTATTGTCAAGTGCCTTTTTTCTAAAAATAAGCAAGACGAATATACCCACTATGAAAATGATGTTTAATATAATCAGGATTAATGCAAAAATTGATAAATAATGATTAATAGATTGAAAAACAATCAACGCAGTATCAAATCCTAGAAAATATATAACTGCAATAATAAATCCCCAATTATTCTTTTTAAAAAAACTTAAACCAGATAAGAGTATTGGAATAATAGATATATAAAATACTAGCATAAAGATGAATGCAAAGATATTTATATAACCACCTTCGGATAGGCTACCTGCTAAATACCAGAAATTGTCACTTTCGTACGGCCCTGTTAATCTTAGCGACATGATCCATAGGTTTATGAAAAACACAATCAACATTACGCCAACGATTAATGTTCCAATAAACCATGATTTTTTGAACAAGTTCTTCATATACTATTTTCCCCTTTTTTTGATAGTTTCAATTTCTTTAGGTTTCAATCTAGTACTTTAAACTAGTTATGCTTAATTAAACAGTTTTACACTGGTTAAATTTTCAACATTTATTTATATAATCATCTGATGCTTTTGCATGAACCACTTAATTTTTAATTTGAATCTCTTTATTACTATTGTATCACATGTGCTATACACTCAAAAAAAAACAAACGCATGAGATTCAAATCACTTATCGTGTCTACTTTTTTGACATAGAATCAATTTTCATTTTTCATTCCCCTTTAACATTTATAGCACTACATTATTGCTTATGAGCAACTGTTAAGAAGCCCCACCCTGATTTCATTTTGATATTACTTTATCATCAATTTTAAAGAATGCAATTTTTGATTTGCAAACCTTAGACGTTCGTGCATACGTAAAAAATTCAAGTTAATCCTTTTTTCCTTAAAAGTTCTTATTTTAGTATTTTTTACAGTTATATACAAAAAACATAGTTTTTCATATTTTTCGCCTTTTCTAAACAATAAAATCAACCATTTTAGGTTGATTTATTATCTTTACTAAGCGATATATAAGAAATCTTTAGTAATTAAAACTGGTGCCGAAAAAGTTACACCACCCCACGACCAAGATATTTATTAGTGCTTTTTCATATTAGCTTTCATGATTTTTTAACTAATTTGACCGTGTCTTTGGCAAAACTGATATTCAGAAAATGCACTTTAAATAAGCCATACTGGCTTTACTATAAGTTAATATGGCTCCAGGGAGAATTGAACTCCAGACACAAAAATTTTCAGATCTTTATTTGTAATTATTTTTAATGTATCCAGCAAAATGAAGAGAGCCAGTAATCAATAATATGGTATTTTCATCCATCTCATCTTTTAAAATCTTGATTGCAGATAATGGTTCATCCATCCATGTAATCTTTTCTTCACAAAATCCTTTGAGTTCTCTAAATCTTGGATCAGGAAATTCAGTTAAGTAGATATGATCAGCAAATGAGACTAAGATATCAAGCATTCCTGAAATATCTTTATCAGCTAAAGCACTAAACAAAATCCAAATCTTTTTATCTTTGAAAGTGATTTGTGCACTTCTTTTAAGTGCATCCATCGCATGTGTATTATGTCCACCATCGATATATATTCTTTCATCAATTTCTTCCATTCTGCCCAACCATTTTGTAGCAGAAAACCCTCTTTGAATCATGTCATATGAAACATTTGGAAATAAGTATTGGACTGCTTTAATAGAAATTAAGGCATTGAGTAATTGATATTCACCAATCATAGGAATCGTATACAATCCATCATCTAAAATGAATTGTATGGGTAGATCATTAACAACTCTTACATCACTCGCGGTATAAAAGTCAGCTGTTAAATGATGAGAATCAAGATGTGAATTAAAATAATCATACATCAAAGGATCAACGGTTGTTAATAAATGATTACCAGGTTTTAAAATGCCTAATTTGTTTGATGCAATCAATTCAAGTGTCGAACCCAATTGTTTCATATGATCAAAACCAATCGATGTAATCATTGATAAATCATAGTTAAGGATATTAGTAGCATCGAGTAATCCTCCCAAACCAACTTCCATAATCATGATATCTACTTTCTTTTTGTCAAAATAGATGAGACTCATCAATGTAATCAGCTCAAAGAAGGATAATGTCTCTTCATATTTTTCGAAATAGGTTTGGTTGAATGAATAAATCTCTTCGATCAACTCAAAAAGTTCCTCATCTTTAATATCTTGAAATTGATAACGAATACGTTCGTTAAATTTTAAAAGATAAGGTGACGTATATGTTCCTACCTTATAACCTGCTTCTATTAAGATGTTAGAAAGGTAAGCACAAACAGATCCTTTACCGTTTGTCCCAGCAACATGGATCTTTTTAACTCGATTCAAATCGAGATTTAAAAGATTGTAAGCTTGATTCAAACGTACAAGATCTGTTTTAGGTTTAAATTTAATTTGTGTTTCAATCCAAAAGATTGCTTCATTTAAATTGTTAAACATAAGTTTTTAATTTTTCGACCACGATTTCATATTGTTTTTGATAAGATTCATACTTTTCTTTTTCAATCGCTAACTTTTCACTAGGAGCTTTTGAAACAAACGAATGATTGTTGAGTAATGATTCACTTCTTTTAATTTCAGCCTGTAATAAATTCTTCTGTTTTAAAAGAGCTTCTTTATCCTTTTTAGGATCAATTAATCCTGATTTGATGACATAAGTTAAAACTTTTGAACCAACAAGTAAGATTGTTTCTTCTTTTGTTGAAAGTTTTTGTTCAATCACTAAGGATTCAGCATTTAAGAATTTCATGAAATATGCATCTTGTTTCTTTAAAACATTAAACCAAATAGGATCTTCAACAACCAAATGGAAATTTAATGGTTTCGAAGGAATGACATTATTTTCACTTCTTAAGTTTCTTACTTTAGTAATTGCATCAATGAGTTCCTTAAAATGTTCAATAGCGTCTAAATCTATATTTTTTGCAATAGGCCACGTGCTTATCATAATCGATGGTTCATCACTAATTTCTAAGAATAATTTTTCAGTAACAAAAGGAATAAATGGATGCATCATTTTAAGTACAGCCTTAAGTACATAAATTAAGACAGCTTGAGTATGTTTTCTTGTTTCTTCCTTTTGTAAAGCCAATTTAGCAAATTCCACATACCAACTTGCAAACTCATCCCAGATAAAATTATATAAAGTTCTTGATGCTTCACCAAACTCAAATTTATCATAATACATATCTGCTTCAATGATGACTTGATTTAATCTTGATAAAATCCAGGCATCAGGTAAATAGTCTTTACCTTCTAGTTCAACATTTTGATCTTCAATATTCATCGTAATAAAACGCGTAATATTCCAAAGCTTATTGATAAAGTTCCAACTGGATTCAACCTTTTCTTCTTCATATCTCAAATCTGCGCCCGGTGCAGAATTCGTTGTCAAAAAATAACGAAGTGCATCAACACCATATTGATGAATGACATCCATAGGATCAACACCATTACCTAATGACTTACTCATCTTTCTACCATCCTTATCACGGATGAGTCCGTGAATTAAGACCGTATCAAATGGGTCTTTACCTGTAAACTCTAAACCTTGGAAAATCATACGAGCAACCCAAAAGAAGATAATATCATAACCCGTAACTAAAACACTTGTTGGATAATATCTCTTGTAATCATCAGTAATATCTGGCCAACCTAACGTAGAAAATGGCCATAATGCAGATGAAAACCACGTATCTAGGACATCTTCATCTTGAACCCAACCTTCACCAGGCGATTCGATTTGAACTTTTATCTCATCATCTTTATACCATGCAGGGATTCTATGTCCCCACCATAATTGTCTACTAATACACCAATCTTGAATATCTGTCATCCAATTGGTAAAAATCTTTTTAAACCTTTGAGGTACAAACTCTGTTTGAGTGCCCATGGCTTGTTTCGCTAAATCATCCATTCTTACAAACCATTGTAAAGAAAGTCTTGGTTCAACAACAACACCAGTTCTTTCACTAAAGCCTAAATTATTTGTATAATCTTCGATTTGTTCAACAAGACCAAGCTTTTCCAAGTCTTTCACTAAGAGTTTACGACAGCTAAATCTTTCCATTTTTTCATATTGAAAAGCCATGGCATTCATTAAACCGTCTTCTTCCATACATAAAGGCATTGCTAAATCATGTCTTTTTCCGATTTCAAAGTCATTCGCATCATGTGCAGGGGTGACTTTAACGACACCACTACCAAATTCCATATCAACATAATCATCATCAATGACAGGTATTTCTACTTTGGTACCAGGTATATAAACTTTTTTACCTACAAACTTGTGATATCTCGTATCATCTGGATGAACCATCAACGCTTGATCGGCAAACATTGTTTCAGGACGTGTCGTAGCAATCACTAATTCTCCACTTCCATCAACAAATGGATATTTAAAATAATATAATTTTCCTGAAGTTTCAAAATGTTCAACTTCGATATTTGATAGGGCTGTCTTCGCTTCAACATCCCAATTAATGATTCTATTTCCGCGGTAGATATATCCCTTTTCAAATAATTCAATAAAGACCTTCGTTACCGCTTTATTTAAAGCATCATCTAAAGTAAATCTTTCTTTTGAATAATCAACTGAGTTACCTAAAGCTGCCCATTGTTTTTTAATATGTTTCGCATATTCATCTTTCCATGCCCAAGCTTGATCTAAAAACTTCTTTCTTCCTAAATCATATCTTGAAACACCTTGAAATTTTAAGCGTTCATCAACTTTCGCTTGAGTAGCTATACCTGCATGATCCATGCCAGGTAAATATAGGGCATCATAACCCTGCATTCTTTTTCTTCTGATGATAATATCCTGAAGGGTATTATCCCATGCATGACCCAAGTGAAGTTTACCTGTAACATTGGGAGGTGGAATCACGATACAATAAGGATCCTTACTTAAATCTCCAGTCTTAAAATAACCCTTATCTAACCAAATCTGATAACGATTTTCTTCAACCTTCTTAAAATCATACTTAGGTTTTAATTTTGTCATGATTTATCCTCCTTTAAAAACTGTTTTCTTGTTAATTCATACATTTGAATCTCTATTTTTGTATGATCGAAATGATCACGTTTTTCTTGATGTGTTGGATAAAATCCAGTTTTTATGATGACTCGTTCAGATTGGGGATTATCCATTGCATGTCCACAAACCACTTTATCTAACTCAATTTCTTGAAAAGCATAATTTAGGACACCTTTTACAGCTTCAGCCATCAATCCTTTACCCCAATAAGTATCATCTAACACGTATCCGATTTCTTTTTGATTGGCTAATGCATTTTCAAAATTTCTGACATGTAGACCAATTGTTCCGATAATTTCATCTTTATCTTTGAAAGTAATTGCCCAAACCTCATCCTCATTGATCATCATCCTAAGGATGCGTGCAGTCTCTTCAATTGTTTCATGTGGCTTCCAGCCCGCATTAGGGCCAATATTCGGCTTCCTTGCATACGTAAAGAAAGGAATTAAATCCGAGAATTTTAATGATCTTAAGATTAAATGTTCAGTAACTAATGTTTTCATATCCACCTCAATAAAAAATAAAAGTCCTTAGAAATTTCTAAGGACGAATCATCGCGGTACCACCTTAGTTCTAGAGAAAATTCTCTAGCCCTCAAAAATCCTTAACGCGGATTACGGAAAAGACTACTTTAGTTCATCTTTCTGCTCCAAGGCGACCTTCGTGAATGTCAATCAGATTTTTCACCAACCAATCTGTCTCTAGAAACTAATCATTCACTACTTATCCTCTTCATTGCATCTGCTTTTATATTAGCACAGGTCACATAAATTGTAAAGTAAATCTTATCATCATTTAATAAGATACGTTAAACCAATTGCTCCTGCGCCACAATGTGTCGAAATGACACATCCTGCTTTATTTTCGATAATCTCAATATCAGGTAATCTTTTTTTAATTTGAGCCATCATATATAAAACCTGTCTATTGGCTAAGCTATGCGTAACCATGACCGTATTTAAAGAAAGAAAGGGTGCTTTTTCAAAGAATTCATTCAGCATGAGTTTCATTGCGTGTTTCATATTTCCAAAAGGATGTTTAAATAGTTCTAATTTACCCTCTTTGACTCTAATCATTGGTTTCATACCCATCAAGGTTTGAATCATGCGAAAAGATTTACCTAATCTTCCACCTTTTATAATATAAGATCCTGTTTTTAGAACAAACTGTGATCTCACTTTAGGAACTAAGTTCTGAATGGTCTTGTGAATTGTTTTAATGGCATATTTTTGTTCTCTAAGTTGACAAGCTTTATAAACCAAGATGCCAATACCTGAAGATATACTTTCGGAATCAACAATGTATATTCTTTTTGGATTTACTTCTTCTCTAGCGAGATTAACATTTTCAGAAGCATTCGAAAATTTAGAACCAATCCCGATATATAAAATATCGTAATCTAAAGATAAGTATCTTTCAAAAAAAGAAATGAAATCTTCATGTGTTGCTGGAGATGTTTTAGGCAGTTTTCTTTTTTCTTTTATGATGTGATAAAGATCATCAGAGATGAGATTTATGCCATCTTGATAGATTTCATATTCAAATCTAACATAATGGGGAACAGAATAAATGTTATAGGTTTCTTTAAGTTCTTCATTTAAATCAGCAGTTGAATCAGTTAGGATAGCAATTCTTCTCATCCTAAACCTCCTCGATTTTAGATTGAAAGAGATCAGAGACAATCATGATGTTTTCTTTGGTCATATTTGATACGGCATAAAAGATTTTTGGTTTACCTAAAATCTCTCTAATATTTTTTTCCTGTTTCTTTTGTAGTGTCTTATTAACCTTATCTTTCTTAGTCGCAACAAACATGAGATCCTTATGCAGTGATTTAATGAACTCATAAGTTTCTAGGTCAGTTTTTGTAGGCCCCACTTTAAAATCAATTAAAAGACAAACCATTTTTAAATTTGTTGCGTGTAATAAATAGTTTTCAAGCATAATGACAAAATCATCTTGCATCCTTTTCGAACGCTTAGCAAAACCATAACCAGGCGCATCTACTAAATAAAACGCGTCATTTAATAGATAAAAATTCAGGGCTAAAGTCTTCCCTGGTGTTTTAGAAATTCTCGCAAGATTTTTACGATTTGTTAAGCTGTTGATAAATGAACTTTTACCAACATTGGATCTCCCCAATAACAAAATTTGAGGCTTTGCTTCTGGTTCATCCTTCAAATCGGTTAAGCTTTTTATATATTCCGCTGTTTTAATCAATTGTCTCATCCTTTGCATGAAAAAAGTAGTCCGTAGACTACTCTTATTATAAACTATTTCAGTGCATATTGGAAGACATCAGTCACATTTTCAACAGGGATAATCGTTAGAGCATCTCTGACTTCCTGCGGAATATCTTCAATATCTTTTTCGTTATCTTTTGGAATTAAGATAGTGTTTAAACCGGATCTATGTGCAGCAATTGATTTTTCTTTTAATCCACCAATTGGTAACACGTAACCACGAAGTGTGATTTCACCAGTCATTCCAAGACCTTTTTTCACGTATTTTTGTGAAGCTGCAGAATAGATTGCTGTAGCAATCGTGATGCCTGCAGATGGACCATCCTTGGGAACTGCTCCTTCAGGCACGTGAACATGAAAATCATTATCCATAAAGAGTTGAGGATCCAAATTAAGTGATACAGCCTTTGATTTAACAAAGCTTAAAGCAGTCATTGCACTTTCTTTCATGACATCACCTAATTTACCTGTTAAAACGAGTTTTCCACTACCTTTGTAGTAAGTAACCTCAACGGGTAGGGTATCTCCACCGAAAGCCGTATAGGCTAGTCCGGTAGCAACGCCAATCTGTTCTTTTTCGTCAGCAAGATTATGAACATATCTTGCTTTACCAATATAGGATTCGATATTATCATTTGTAATTTCGATTTTTCCTTTTTTGGTCATTAATATTTCTTTAATACCTTTTCTAATTAAAGCCCCAATAAATCTATTAACTTCACGAACACCTGCTTCTCTTGTATAATGTTGAATGATGTAATAAATCGATTCATCAGTAATCGAAAATTGGCTTTCATTGATTCCATGGTTATTAAGTTGCTTCTTAATTAAATGACGACGTGCAATCTGGAACTTTTCTTGTTCAGTATATGAAGATAGCTCAACAATTTCCATACGATCACGAAGCGGTGCAGGTACATTTTCTAAGTAGTTTGCTGTCGTAATGAATAAGACTTGTGATAAATCATAAGGTTCTTCTAAGTAATGATCAGAAAATCTTGCATTTTGCTCAGGATCTAAGACCTCAAGCATTGCAGATGCTGGATCACCTTTATAATCAGATGACATCTTATCGATTTCATCTAATAAGAAGACTGGATTTACCGTCTTAGCGTCCTTCATACCCTTAATAATTCGTCCAGGCATAGCACCAATATATGTTCTTCTATGTCCTCTAATCTCAGATTCGTCTTTGACACCACCCAAAGATTGTTTGACAAACTTTCTCTTTAAAGCTTCAGCAATTGAAATTGCTAAAGAGGTCTTACCGACTCCTGGAGGACCTACAAGACATAAAATCGTTTGTGGGTTCTTTTTGGTCATAATTTTAACGGCAAGGTATTCAATAATTCTTTCTTTCACTTTTTCTAAAGCATAATGATTTTCATCAAGCTTTTCTTTAACCTTCGTTAAATCATAATTATCTTTAGATGCTTTTTTCCAAGGTAGAGCAACGAGTAAATCAAGATAACTCTTGATAATTGTCGACTCAGCCATTGCAGCTGGTGTTGATTGATATCTAGAAAGCTCCTGAAGAGCTTTTTCTTCAATATCCTTAGGCATCTTTGCTTTAAGAATTTTAGTTCTTAATTCATCAATTTCTTCTTCTTTTTTAGCTTTATCGCCTAATTCATTTTGAATTGCTCTCATCTTTTCTCTTAAGTAGTATTCCTTTTGATTTTCATCGATAGAGCGTTTGATCTCATCATTAATCTTTTGTTCAAGATTAACAATCATCTTTTGTTTGTTAATATCTTCTAAAAGCATTCTTAAACGAATATTTAGATTGCTTTCTT
Organism: uncultured Mariniplasma sp.; assembly: GCA_964625435.1. Taxonomy (GTDB): domain Bacteria; phylum Bacillota_I; class Bacilli_A; order Acholeplasmatales; family Acholeplasmataceae; genus Peloplasma. The sequence continues at coordinate 7,507 of CAZVDQ010000008.1, read as the reverse complement.
CTAAATATCTATATTTGGTTTGTTCTGCTGATTTTAAATTAAAAATCACTAAATCACAAACTTTTTCTGAAGTTAGACCTTGTTGAATTTTTTCCATCACCTGGTTATTAGGTTGCAAGATGGTTTGCGCGTGCTCAGCGATTTCAGTCACGATCATCTTCACTAATGTGACTTCCTCATCGACATTACCTGAAATTGTTTCTGCTTCATCATATTCAACGACAAAATAAGGTTCAGTAATAAAATATTCTTTGACCTTAATTCTCTTTAAGACAGATAATTTCACCTTATAGGCGTCATTAGGCAACTTAATCTTCATCTGAACCTTGACTAAAGTACCATAAGCTTCAATATCTTCAACGGTGGGTTCTTCGATCATTGGATTCTTTTGGATGAGTACTATCGCATAACCACCAAAGTTTCTTTCAGCTTCTTCAACAGCCTTTAAGGAGACTTTTCTACCTACTTCAATGCGAAAATCATTATTTGGGACAGGAACTGTTCCACGAACGATGATTGCTGGTAAATTCTTTTGTAATTCCATATTTTCACATCCTTTTTTATTTCATAACTATTATAGCACATATTTTATAATTTGCAATCAATACACTTGAGTGCCAATTTAGTTTTTAAGAAGAAGGGAACGATGTCCCCTTCATTAAAGTTTGACTGCAGAATCAACAACAAATTTGTAAGCTTTATTGATGGCTACATCACCTGATAAAATGTTTTCAGGTAAATACTTTTTAATTTCCTCAGCAGGCATTTTATAACGTACTGCTAATTCTTCATATTTTTCTTCAAGTTCTTCTTTTGTTGCTACAAAGCCTTCAGCTTTAGAAACAGCTTCTAAAACTAATGTCGTTCTCACACGTTTTTCAGAATCTAGTTTAGCCTGTGCTTCGAACTGTTCAGGTGTGACACCTGACATTGTCAAGAACATATCAAATTCAAGACCATATTGTTTTGCTTGTTGTTCAACACTTTCTTTATAATGCTTAATTTCTTCTTCAACCATTTCAACTGGAACATCAACTTTAGCATTATCTAAGATCTGATTGATGACTTGATCAGTAATCACATTTTCAGCTTCTGACTTTTTCTTCTTTTCTAATTCATTTCTCGTATCTAAAGTTAATCCATCAACAGTTGTAATACCTTCTTTAGCTAATGAAACAACCCATTCGTCATTAAGTTCACTCGTTTTCTTTGCTTTAACTTCATGGAGTAAGACCTTAAATGTGACAGGTTTACCAGCTAAATCAGGTTGTTGATACTTTTCAGGAAATGTTACATTTAATTCTTTAGCTTCTCCTGGAAGCATTCCTACCAATTGTTCTTCAAATCCAGGAATGAATTGATTAGAACCAATTTCTAATTGATAGTTTTCAGCTTTTCCACCTTCAAAGGCAACACCATCTTTATAACCATCAAAATCGAAAATTGCTGTATCACCTAATTCAACAGCACCTTCTTTAGGTTCTAATGAACCATTTTGAGATAAAAGACTCTTAATTTCAGCATTTACTTCAGAATCAATAACATCTGTTTTAATATCTTTTACTTCGATGCCCTTGTACTGTCCTAAAACGACTTCAGGTTTTACAGGTGCATTAAATGAAACATCAAATGCTTCGCCTCTTTTAATCTTCGCAAAATCAACATCGATTTCAGGTTGACCAACGATTTCATAATCAGAATGATTTTGAGCTTCTTGATATTTGTGATGAAGCACATGATTGAGTGCATCTTCATATAAAGATTCAACACCAAACTTGGTTTCATAAACATTTCTTGGCACATGACCTTTTCTAAATCCTTTTAATTCTACATCTTTTTGAACACTTTCGAATGCATGATCCAAACCATGTTCGAATTCGTGTGAAGTTACTTCAAATGTGTAACGTACACGATTAGTTGTTAATTTTTCTACTTTCATAATTTACTCTCCTTATTAAGTCAATATATTGGTAATAGACCTTTTTTATTATAACATAATTTTATTATAGATAAAGACATTTAGCAAAACATTGAACTTTTTGTAAAATTAAGTTAAAATGTATGTAATGAAATGAGGTGTCATCATGATTACGATTAAAGAAGTTAAGACAATACGCGATTCTTGGAACTTTACAGAGTTTCCTAACAAACTCTATAAGGATGTTGAACCATTCGTTCCAGCGCTATCTTTAGATGAAAGAAATGTATTTAATCCAAAGAAAAATCCAATGTTTGAATACTGTGATGCTGTCCGCTACCTAGCCTATGACGGTAATAAGATTGTAGGTCGTATTGCAGGCATCATCAACCACAAATGGAATGAAGCTTATGAAATCAAGAAAGCTCGTTTCACCAGAATTGATATGATTGATGATATCGAAGTGACTAAAGCCTTAATTGCTAAAATCACCGAATGGGCACATAGTTATCAATGTGATACCTTAATCGGACCTATCGGTTTTTCCGATTTGGACCGCCAAGGTCTACTCGTTGATGGTTTTGATCAACTCAATATGTTCATCACAATCTACACCCATGAATATTATAAAAATCATTTAGAACAGTTGGGATTCATTAAAGATGTTGACTGGACTGAAAAGATAATTACATGGCCGACTGAAGTATCAGATAAAATTAAACGTGGTGCTGAAATTGCACGAAAACGCTTTGGCTATCAATTAATTAAATGTGATAAAAAGAAAGATGTCTTTGCATATATTTATGATGCATTTGACATGTATAATGTCTCATTTAATGACCTCTATGGTTTCTATCCTCTATCTGCTAAAACCATGGATTACTATATCGCACAGATGATTGCTTTAATTGATCTTGAATATCTTTGGTTTGTCTTAGATAAGAATGATAAGGTTGTTGGCTTCACAATCATTATGCCAAGCTTAGCTAAAGCAAATAAGAAAAATAATGGTAAATTACTACCTTTTGGAATCTTTAGACTCCTTAGAACACTCAAGAAACATGACGTCATTGACCTATATTTCATTGCTGTTGATCCTAAGCATCATGGTAAAGGTTTGATTGCTCTTATGTTTGAAGACGGAATTAAGACAGGAATCATGCATGGTGTTCGCTATGCTGAAACGGGTCCTGAACTTGAACTCAATGTCAACATGCAAAATCAATGGAAAGATTTTGATTATGTTGAGCATAAACGTAGACGTTGTTATACGAAACCCATTTAAGGGATCCGATTTTGGATTCCTTTTTTCTACACAATAATAGAATAAAGTATATGTTTGTTGAAAATCAAAAAATTTTTTGAAAAAAAATGAAAAATTCTCACATTTAAGATGTTATTCATATAATCACATAATTATACATTGGCTTTATTATGGTAAAATAATATGTACAACTAGAGAGAAAGGAATGATTAAAATGAAAAAGTTTCACTTAACAGAAAACTATGCAATTATCAATTTTGATGCGAATACATGCGATTCAGAAATAAACATTATTTCATCAAAAAGTTTCGAACTAGTTCTTGCTCAATTTATAAGAACGATGAGAAAGAATCAAGACCCAGTTATAAAATCATTTAAGGGTATTCGCATATCCTTAATTTTAGATGCTTTTAAGCTACTTCTTATCTGGAAGTATGAAGAAGTTCAAAAAAGACATCCTTATTTGGAACCACTTCTCAAACAAAGAGATGAATTTTATCATTTCACAGAAACGTTCTACGACTTTTGGCGTAAGATTGAAAGATTTGGAATTATGGCAAATGCAAAAGGATATGCACAAAACGCTAGAACAGCAGACTTAATTCAAGTAACCGATCAATTTAATCAACGCATCTTATATTTATATAGAACGATTGCACAACATATTTTAGGACGTGATTTTTGGGTGTTTCGCCAGCTTCCAGCAGGCATCAATGCCAATATCATGATGGTTAATCACCGTTTCTCGGAAAATCCTGATTATTTATCCTTACAAAATGTAGGATTTATTACCAATATGCTTACAAGACCACCTTTCATGGTTTATACAGAATCAAATACCAGAAAAGGTAGATTTAAGCCAATCAATCAGAATCCAGTTAAAGATCTATCAATTAATAGACTACATTATTTCTCTTATCCAGTGATGGTAGGTTCTCTTCTCGCTTTTGTCTATGTTCATAGGGACTTTCTTCATCACGGGGTAGCGTTAAGCAATCTATTTGAACCAGCTTCCTTTAATGAATATAAAGATCGTAAACCAGATCTTTTGTATCTATACGGGATTAGAGAAAATGAATACGATGGAACTTATTTTTATGATCAAGATGAAGACATCTATTTAGGATTTGTTTCAAGAGATACTCAAAATGACTATTTTGGATATATGAAAAAAATGCTACTTACACTTCATAACATCTACATGATTGACCACAACATGTTACCGGTACATGGAGCCATGGTCAATTTAACATTAAAAAATAACACTCAAAAAAATATTTGTATCATTGGTGACAGTGGTGCAGGAAAATCTGAGACACTTGAAGCCCTCAGAATGATTGGTAAGGACTATATCACAGATATGAAGGTTGTTTTTGATGATATGGGCGTCTTTTTCATGAAGGGTGAACAAGTTTACGCTCATGGTACAGAAACCGGTGCATTCGTTAGATTAGATGACCTGGATAGCGGATATGCCTATCAAGAAATTGATCGCGCTATCTTTATGAATCCTAATCAAGTCAATGGTCGTGTGATTCTTCCAGTCTCTTATTATGATTTCATCATGAAAGATCATCATGTTGATATGGTCTTTTATGCAAATAATTATGAAGAGACTAATCAAGGCATTAGATTCTTTGATAATATCAAGGATGGTTTACCTGTATTTCAATCTGGAAAAAGATTTGCAAAAGGAACTACTGCTGAAATAGGTTTAGTAGAAAGTTACTTTGCTAATCCGTTTGGACCAGAACAACGTCAAGACGATACGCAAGTTATTCTTGAGTCAACCTTTAATGCTTTATTTGAACGTCATGTCATCATAGGTGAAATTTATACACAGCTTGCTGTTGTCGGTAAACACATGAATGGTCCATCACTCGCTGCACAAAAATTATTAGAATACATTACAAAGTAAAAAGATGCTCCACTTTGTGGAGCTCTAATTAAATAATATTAACTCTTCCCTTTGACTTTTTGTTAAAAGATACTTATAATAGATATAGCATTCATATGGAGGCCAAATGAAGAGATTCGAATCCTTTTTAAATAGTGGATTATACATAGCGATTATCTTTTTGATCACGTTTATTTCGTGGTCTTTTTATCATGAAACACCTCCTTATGCTTTTAATCTATATAACATGATTGGACTGTTCATTTTAGTTTTGATTAATACAGTTATCTTTGCATTATTCAAAAATACTTTGTATACAATTCCTATAGTTATTTCATTTTTAGTTCTCAGCAATCAATCAGGGATCTCATTTCAATCCTATTCACAATTGGGATTCTTGGTTTTAGCTTTCTCTATTTTCTTAATAGGATTACTCATTCATTTTCTAAGATTTAAACCTCAACTAACAACAGGGAGATTCTTTTTAGGATTCGCTTTAATTGCAGTTTCATATTTGATCCCCTTAATTTATATGCCAGATCGGATGGAAGCTCTCATACTTTCTTTTGCAGGTGCTTTCTATCTTATTTTATACGTGTTTTATTCTAGCACGCTTAAAGGAAATTTGAATTATTTATTCAAGACGTTGATGTTTCTCAATATATTACTTACAGCTCAAGTCTTCTTTTATGTCTATCAAGGATATTTAATGTATCCTGAACTAGATTTCTTCCATCGTATTTATGAAGGATGGGGTAGAACATTTGGATGGGCTAATGTTAACTCGATATGCTTCTATATTGCATTAACATTTCCAAGTTATCTGTATTTTATATTCAAGAAGCCTAAAACCTATTTATTATGGTTTATCACATTCCTACCTGTTGTTGCCATCCTTCTTACGCAATCAAGAGGTGGCATGATGGGATTCTTAGTCGCGGTTATTGGCATCATCACATTCTTTATCTTAAAAGGTAATAAGAAACATTTCTTTCATGGCATTATTTTCTTATCATTTTCAGCAATCGTTTTCTATCTTGGTAGAAATGCACTCTATTTATGGTGGGAATTCTTCCTTGATTCACTTGGTAACGATATCAATGACTTTTCATCGGGCCGGTTATACATTTATCAAAATGGATGGGAAATCTTTAAGAATTACCCATTATTTGGTAGAGGATGGCTAGCCATACTTACTTTTACATCAGGGGAAATCTTTATGTTTCATGATACATTTATTCAAGTGCTAGCTACAACGGGACTATTTGGTTTAGGTGCCGTATTCGTTCATTATTACCAATTGGGAAAATACATGTTTAAAGACATGAAATTAGAAAAAGGCTTATTTCTAATAGGATATATTGCAACTCAAATTCATGGATTAGTAGAAAATGTCCAATTTGCGGTTCCTTATAGTATAATGATTGTCTTAATACTGGCAACATTTGAAACATCAGTAGATCAAACGTCATTTGAATTAATCAAACATCGATATCATCTGATTGAAAATTAAATCAAAAAAATAACCGTAGAATTTATTATGATTCTACGGTTTTCTTTTAGCTATTATAATATTTTTTATATTCAGCGGGATGAGGTATTTGACTCATCTGTTTTGCTTCTAATCGTTTATTTTTTATCCATGTTTTGATTAATGCTTCAGGAAACACATTACCTTTACTTAAATAATCATGATCTTTTTCCAAAGCATCTAGTGCTTCTCCTAATGACGAAGGTAGGGAGCCAATCTTTGATTGTTCTTCATGTGTCAGATTATATAAATTGAAATCAAATGGTCCCCAATGATGATTTTCTGGGTCTATCTTATTTTCTATGCCATCGATACCTGCCATTAAGATAGCTGCATAAGCTAAATATGGATTACTCGTCGCATCTGGATTTCTTAACTCAAAACGTTTTTTCATGGGTGATTTTGCATAAGATGGAATTCTGATGATTGCTGAACGATTAGACATTGCATAACCAATCGTTACTGGTGCTTCATATCCAGGTATTAATCTCTTATATGAATTGGTTGATGGATTTGTTAAAGCACATAATGATGCAATATGCTTTAGGATTCCTCCCATAAAATAGTGTGCTGTTTGACTAAGTTGTGCATATCCTTTTTCATCATAGAACAAGGGTTTACCATCTTTAAGTAACAACATATGAACATGCATTCCATTACCAGCTTCACCTAAAATAGGTTTAGGCATAAAGGTTGCTGTTTTACCAGCTCTTTTAGCAGTATTTTTTATGATATATTTTGCAATCATTGTACAATCAGCCATTTTTCTCATCGAACCTAGTTTAACTTCGATTTCTAATTGACCAGAATTTCCAACTTCATGATGGTGATACTTTACTGGCACACCCCAATTTTCTAAGAGTATACACATTTCATTTCTTAAATCATAAGTAGAAT
>CAZVDQ010000007.1:1504-51998 GCA_964625435.1 uncultured Mariniplasma sp. | reverse complement strand
AAATAAGCCTATTCTGTAATATGATTTTTCATTATCTAGTCTTTATGAAATATTTTTTAAGAAACGATTACATAAAGATGTGAAAGTTATAACAAACTAAAATCAATTAAACCATCGCCATACTTTCCAAAATTGTACATCTCCTGTTAAAACGATACCTATGATATAGGTTATAATCATGAAGGTTATTAATCCTATAGCACTCCATAAGGTAATCTGATTGATTAATTTTGATTGATTTACCTTAATTACTTGATGAAGCACACGTCCTCGAATTATTTCTTTATGCCATATAGAAAGTCTTTTCATCAAAGTATTATAGAATTTGAATTGGATTACTGATAAACCAAATGATGTTACACTTAAGGCAATAAATGATAATCCAGAAAATTGTGCAAATGGAAAAACAAGCACTGGGATAACATCCAAGACATTCATCATGAACATTAAATAAATACCCAGAAGTAAACTACCTAATGATAAAAGAATTGCTGATAGATTCAATAAATATAAGGATATCATTCCCATATAGATAAAGATATCTGATATTATAAGTGAATATACCGACATTGCCTTCCTCGATTTTGTAGAAGGCTTTTCTGATTGAAATTCAACAAGAATATCACTAATCTTTCCCAATTCATGACTAATCTCTTCTTCTGTCTTCCCTTTTAACACTTCATTATCAAAATGAGATTCATAATCTCTAATGATTTCATCGCTGTCGATAATTCCGATTTTTTTAAGCCCAGTCGATAATTGATCTATAAATATTTTCTTATTCATTCTTACCTACCTCCAAAATCTCTAATGTCATTTTGACAAAATCTATCCACTCAGCTTTCGAATCTATAAGTTTCTTTTTTCCACTTTGAGTGATCTTATAATATTTTCTCGCAGGTCCACCACTTGTTTCAGATAAATAGGTAGTTACCAAACCTTCATCTTTTAGCTTCCTTAAAATAGGGTAGACTGTACCAGGTGATAGACTGATTTTCATACTGAGCGTATCAGAAATATCATATCCATACTGATCTTTTTTTTCAAGCATGGATAAGACAAGTACGTCTAAGACACCTTTTTTATATTGTATGTTCATGGTTGATTACCTCATTTCTTGAATATGCTTCTTGTGGTAAATGGTGCATGGAATAAAGTTTTGTATTCACTTTATAATAAATAGAAATCATTCCTAGATAGATGGAGATGATTAAAAGATTATAGGGTAGAAATACAAACCCATCTATATCAACATTTTGAAACAGATTATATAATATTCTACCATCAAGTAACATATATATAAATAGGAACTTGTTATCAAAATTAATGATGTACTGCATGGCTATCGAATAAGTAATAAATAGTAAAGTGCCAATTAGAATAGATTTTCTACTTTCGATAGGGTAAAGAAAATGTTTCATAATAATGATACTACCTATATATAAAAGACTGTGATTGAATAATGATAACAATGCTGTTGTTAAGCCATTACCAGATATAAATGCAGTGCCAAGAAAAGGAAATGTTATCAAGTATCCAAGACCAGATAAGAACGCAGCAAATGTAACAAATGGTTTTAATGATTTTATATTGAACAAAAATACAATCGAAAATAGGATATAAGTGAATGCAGAATACTCAACTGGCATTTTTGTAAAATCGCCTTGAATCCAATACAGCCCATATTCAATGGATTTATAGATGATAAGTGTCAAAGAAATTAACCGAATAATACGCATACTTTGAGTTTTATTAAGTTTTAGAAATAGTCTAAGCATGATATGAATAATGAGTATCCAGAGAATTCCGTAAATGATCATATAGATATGACCTCCAGTAGTAAATTAAGTGTTGTTTTATGTCTACTACTATTCATTATATAATAGTTGATTGCTTTTGTCAATATATATTTTGTCAACTTGTGATTGACAACAATATTTGAGGATGCTATAGTATAAATATGAGGGATGTTGTTAAATCTAAAAACGAAAAGAGAAATCATGATTAGAAAAATAGGCTTACCGTTTGTATATTTTATATTTGGAATGCTCGTAGCTTTTATAGAAAGTGAGTGGAGTGTAGGTTCATATGTTTTCTGGAACCCATTCAACTTAATTTTTTTTTCACAGTTGTTTTCTCTCATCTTAATCTTTGAAGTGAGGTTTCAATTCAAAAAGATTAAAACAATGCAATTTAAGTATTTATATTTGATTTTAACTGTAATCATCCTAGCTGCAATTTCGTATTACTGGATTCAATATCTTGTGTGGAAATAATGAAACCTATGTATATTTTTAAGAAATTTATCACGTCATTCATATTAGTGATAAAATAGAACTATAAAATATGAAAAGAGGTAAACAAATGAAAGGTTATGTCGTACTGGGAGTATTGATAAATAATAGAATGCAAGAAGCTGTTGAAGTACAGGATATTTTGACTAAATATGGGTGCATCATCAAGATGAGACTAGGATTACATGAAACAACCAATGTTTGTGCTGAAGATGCCTTTCTTCTACTACAGTTAGATGGTGAAGATTTAGAGATCAAGAATTTAGAAGACAGTTTAAATGCACTTGATGGTGTTAAAACAAAATTAATATCGCTTAGTTCAGATTAATCTAATACATCATTCTTACAGTAATACAATCAATTAATAAAAGACAAAGACTGATTTTTCCACTAAAAAGGAAAAGATCAGTCTTTTTACTTATTAAATACTTATGTAATTAGGTTAATAATTATCTTTCTATAAAAAAAATCCTTGACGGATTTAAAAAGACACCATATAAAATAGGTATTCCCCATATATACAAACACAAATATCTACACAATTACCGTAAATAGTAAATCGTTGCTTAATGAGAAAATTGAAACTGTGAATCCCAATACTAAACTCTTTAATCTAGTTAAACTAAAAATCTATATATGGGGAATACACTTTTATTATACTCCTTTTTTTCGAAAAAACTTATTAAATATTTCTTACTTATCTTTTTTTAATTAAAATTCAGTCATATTTTCTTATAAATCAAGCATTTTTTTGGCAATAATTGTCTTAAGTTCTTAAGTTACATTTTTGGGGTATATAAAAATCTTCCTTCAGTTTCCTCAAAAATGAGTGAAAGAGAAAGAAGATTATATATTCATTAAGCAGTAATCGAGATTTCTCCAGCTTTTTTCAAAACCATCTTAGTGACTACTGGTCCTATCAATTCATAAATCAATACGGTAGCTAAAATAACTACTCTAATTTGACTACCCAAGACACTACCAGCACCAAAGACGGCTGCAGCAGCAATACTTAACCCAATCGATACTCCTTCTTGCGGAATCAAAGTAAATCCAAGTAATTTAGCAATTTTTTTATCCGTATGTGCTATCTTTGCACCAAGCCATGCACCAAATACCTTACCAAATACTCTAAAGAGTGCATAAATTACACCGATAGCTCCAATACTTAAGAGGACAGATAATTGTAATTCCGCTCCACTTAAAACAAAGAACATGATATAGATGGGTGGTGTTACAAAGTAGATTAATCCATTAACTTCTTCATATTTATTAGATAGATTGGCGAAGAATGCTCCGACGATCATACAAGCAAGTAGAGAAGATCCACCTGCCCAATCTGCAATAAATATTGTTAAGAAAATAACTGCAATAACTAAACTGATTCTATTTCCTCTACCGGTAAACCATTTACTACCATAGGTTACAATCAATCCGAAGAATGCACCGACTCCTAATGATATTAAAATTTCAATAACTGGTGCAAAGATTTGATGAATTAAAGAAAGGTGAACAGCAACAGGATTTAAAGCATTTGCTATGGCAACAAAGATACCAAATAAGACAATTGCTACTGAATCATCAATTGCAACAACACTTAATAAGGTATCAGTTAAAGGACCTTTTGCCTTATACTGTCTAATTACTAGAAGTGTTGATGCTGGAGCAGTTGCAGCAGCAACGGCTGATAATACAAGTGAGAATCTTAAGGTTTCAATCGTAAAGTTGTGTGTAACTATAAAATATAATATCAACATTGCTAAAACAAATAAAACTCCGAAAAGTGCTTCAAAAAAGGCAATGATGATAGACCCAGGTCCAACCCTTTTAAAATACGATATTTTAAATTCATTCCCAATTGAAAATGCAATAAAGCCCAAAGCGACAGTTGAAATTAATTCTAATCCTAAGAAAAAGCTTTGATCAAGTAATCCTAATACACTAGGCCCAACGAGGAGCCCACCAATCAAATACCCTGTAACATTAGGTAATTTGACTAATTTTGCTAATTTGCCGAACAATAAACCAGTTGCAATCATTAATCCAGCGTAAAATAATGGTGTTATATCCAATGTCATCCCCTCTACTTCATTAACCCTTCGAAATAATCAATGGGCATAGTGAACACGATACCTGTATTGGGTTTTGTCATATCACCAGCAACTTGATGGATTATTTTTATGGCTAGATCAACGAGATTATCTTCTAAAACCATAAATATCATATGAGATTCAGCCCTAGGATTATCAAATAAGACCTTGAGTGAACCAATAAATTCCATATCATCATTTTCAATTAATTTACGTGCCATTCCTGTACTATTTATAATGGTCGCGCCTTTAATATCATTTTCATTACACAAATGTAAAAAATTTTCGAGTTTAGATTTATCATGCATTATATATACGACTAATTTCATAAAGTCATCTCCCTTATACCGTTTAAAATTATACGCTTAACAAATGTATTGTCAAGTGGGAATAGCGTATACATTGAATTTTTTTAGAATAAAATTCGTTTAAATTTCATCTTTTAAAAGTAAAAATTGCGCTAAATTACAAATTTCACTTTTGTAAGTTCCTCTGAAATGTTCCATAATTTTTCTGCATCTTCAAAAGAATGAGAAGCTTTGTTTGATTTAACTACACTTGGTTTCTTTTTGGTAAACATGAAACCTTTAGGTCCATAATACTCACCACTTTTAACATTTGGATCAACACATGCTCTGATTTCTGGTAGTGCACCCCTGTCAGCTTGTGGAGCGAGTTTAAAAAATAAACGAAATATTGGTTGTATGATACCATCTGATTTCACAGATCTCGCTAATTTAGTATTTGCAACTCCAGGATGAGCAGATAAGACTTTCATGTCTAAATTCTGTTTTTTTATTCTTCGGTCCAATTCATAGGTAAATAATAAGTTGGATAATTTAGATCTACTATATGATTTGAACTTACCATAATCCCCATTTTGAAAAAGATAATTATCAAAATCCATCTTACCCATTTTATGCGCACTACTACTCACATTAACAATTCGAGAGTTTGGTGTTTTCTTGATGATATCAAACAATTGTGCTGTTAAAGCGAAATGCCCAAGGTGATTAATCCCATTTTGACGTTCAAATCCATCATGAGTTAAATCATATTGAACCGACATGATACCAGCATTATTTAAGAGTATGTCAAGTCTCTTATATTTTTCTTTAAATGATAAAGCAAAATTCTTAACAGATTCAAGACTTTCCAAGTCTAAATGCATCACAGACAAATGGCTTTTAGGATACTCATTAAGTATTTTCTTTTTTGCATCCTCTGCGCGATTAATAGAGCGACAAGCAAGAATCACTGTTGCATTATTTTTAGCAAATACTTTTGCAGCTTCATACCCTAATCCAGAATTACCACCTGTTACAATAATGACTTTGTTCTTAAGATTCTCTATTTGATCAATTGCCCATTTTATTTTACGCATGTTTAAATCTCCCTCTTCTTGCAAAAAAGTTCCTGTATCACTTAATATACTAACTATATATTCTAAATATTATTCTTCTTCAATGATATTCTTATTAGGATAATTTTCTTCATAAATTTCCTTAAAGTATAATGTTCTTGCTGTCATATGTTTTGGCATTATCCAAAACCATAGAATACCAAAAGTAAATATGCCTATAAAATACCAACCAAGATAGCTTAAATCTAAAACAAATAAATCAGATTTATATCCATCTGTTAATTTTTTTGATTCATCAATAGCTTCAGAGGCAATTAATTCTGGTTTGCGAAACAAAAGATAAAAGCTCATAGAATATGCATAAGCTTTAATTATTCCAGGAATAATGAACAATAAAATCCATAATACCGTGAAAAGAGTAACCAAAAATTGTAAAGCAATGGAACGCATAGGTTTTTCTTTTATCCCTATGACTAAAATCTCTTCTAAAACTGGTAATTCATTATCAGAAGTTAGAATGAACATTTTCGTTGTAGAATATAACAATATAGCTCCAACAATAAATCCTATAACTGAAAACCCAAAGACTAATGTTGGATTACCCGCGCTGATGAGCACCATTGTTTGAGGATCAACTTTTGGTCGATTAGCAGTTACTAAAGCTGATAACCCTGATTCAACAAATCCTATTAATAACAATGCTGGGATGACAACTCCATATTTTCCAACCATATTCGATACTGCCTGTTGTTTGTAAAGATAACGTTCTTGTTTCATTATTTCCTCCTAAATTCATTGAATTATACTAAACTAATAATACCATAAAAAGACTTATTTTTACCCCTTAAGAAGTTATAAATATATAATATTTCAAAGCCACTTCACTTTTATTTCATTTATAATATGGTAAGATTAATTTATTCAATAATTTGGAGGTTTCTTATGTTAAAAAAAAGAATAACACTCATTATGATCTTCACACTTCTCATCTTAGCATCCTGTCATAAACAAACTATAGAAGATGACCCTATCATATTACCTGATGCCATCATATCCACCAGTGGATTAGATGATATAATCACTACTCAAAACGAATATTTTGATCCACTCAAAGGTGTTAATATTGAAAATCAAAATGGTGAAAATATTGCTTATATGATGCAAGTCACAGGTTCTGTGAATTATGGAAAACTTGGTACATATTCATTAAATTATCAAATGACTTATGGTGAGGATTCAATTAATGAAACGCGAGAAATTACTGTTAATCCTGGGACAATTCAGCGTGCACCAGAAACAAGAGACACTGAAACCAAAACTATCATTCATTTCGCTGCAGGATCTTACCGTGTCGGTTCAGCACCAGGTATTGATCATCCTATAAACCCCCAATTACTAAATAGTGACTTGTTGACAACCGCTGTCCCTTCAAATGGTTGGTGGACATCTTTACTTGCAGCAAATTATGGCGGAGGAAATGGTATATACACCAATCCATTAAGATCTGCTTTTAGCAATGATGGCGCAGAAATTACTAATCCGGGTTCAGGTTTTGTACAATATTGGAATCCTGATGGGTTAAATACAATGGCTAATTTTTCATTAGCTCTTCCCGATATGTTTGTCAAAACATCAACTTTGAATCTTGGTTATGAAACTCACGTTGTTGCATATAGCGATACAAATGTTAAAGTGGCTATGAGAAATCCATCTGATCCAGAGGATCATATGGTACTAACTTATACTCAAGGTTCACCTTACGTCTTCGCTGAGGTCATGGATTCAAGTTCCCCATACATCATGTTGGGTGCGAACGGTGTAGATAGTTATTCATTTTACACTGTAGACGGCATAGCATTATCCGGTACAACATATGTTGGTTCAAGTATAATTATCAAATTAGTGCATAAGCATGTTGGATATGATACATATCAACCTGCACAAGTTGGACAACCAATTTATGATGATAGATACTTTCTAATAAGTACCCCAGAGCAGACAAGTTTTAATTTATCAAGTGTTAATCATCCTAATGGATTATTAAATAAAATCAGCATAAATTTAGCAGACGATAATTACTTTTCTGTTGCTGCTATTCAATCTCTATCTGAAGCAACATTCTTTCATGATCATGCTTATGTAAAAACTCTCGAAGGTAACGTTTCATATTTTGTTGATACGAAAGATAGTAATGTTGAAACAAATTTCCAATTTGCTACCCAGTATTTAGCAAATGATAACAATAATGAACCTGTACAATTTTTAATGCCTCATCATTACCAAAACAGTGATCATGAACTTACCAATTACACCTTTGAAACAGTCCGAGGTGAACTTAAAGCAATTGTTGGTTCTTCTTTTAAAACCTCACTAGCATTTAATGGCGTACTCCCTGGAATAACTTTACCTACTGATAGTGGATTTAGTTCATCTGATTTAACAGGTTACTTAAATGATTTAAATACTAGAACTGAGATTAATGATACAGAGAATTTTTTAAATGATGGTGGTCCATATTGGAACAGCAAAGCAATCTATCCATTGGCACAAGGTATCATTATCGCTGATCAAATGGGGAATACATCATTAAAAGATGATTTTATTGAAAAATTACGATTTGTATTAGCTGATTGGTTTACTTATACAATTGAAGATAATAGATATCTCTATTACAATGAAGCTTGGGGATCAGTCTATTATTCTAATAATGATTTCAATACAGCAAGTGAATTAAGTGATCATAGTTTCACACATGGATATTTAGTCTATGCATCAAGTGTCCTTTCAATGTATGACAGTACTTTTATGGAAGATTATGGTGATATCGTTACTTTATTACTTAATGATTATATGTATCCAATCAAAGATGATTATTCATTTGAATATTTAAGATCTTTCGATCCTTGGGCTGGTCATACATGGGCACATGGGTTTGGAACATTTGCAGAAGGTAACAATATTGAATCTTCCAGTGAAGCCCTTCAATCTTGGATTGGTGGTTACTTGTGGGCACAAGAATTAGGAGATACTCAATTAAGAGATGCAGCCATTTATGGTTTTGTGTCAGAACTTAATTCTGCTAAAACTTATATGTTTGACTATTCACAAACTATTTTCCCATCTAAGTACTCAGATTACGCTTCAGTTACTGGTATGTTATGGGGAGGAAAATATGATTATGCAACATGGTTTGGAGCAAATCCAACCTTCATTTATGGAATTCAATGGATGCCAAATGGTGAATATTTGTCAAATTATGCCACAAATGATTCAGAAAGAGTCAGATTAAATGCTGTTTATCAAAATTATTTGAGTGCAAAAAATCAAACAATTGATACATGGTTTGCTAATATGTGGAGTATTCAAGCAATTCTTAATCCATCGGCTGCTGTCAATCAATTTAATGCAACTAAAATCTTGAATGATGATTATCCAAGTGATTTAGCTCAAACCTATTATTTGATCCATGGATTCAATACGTATGGACAGAAAACAGATACTTATCACATGGAAATTCATCAATATGTTACTTCATCAATTTATATGGATCCAAGTGGTAAAATTACAGCACTTGTTTGGAATCCAAGTAATGAGCAGCAATTATTAACATTTGTAGATGACTTAGGAGCAAAAATAACCAAAACAATTCCCGCTCATAGTTTTCAAGCAATTGTCTTGTCTTAAATCTATACATTACAAATATTATTATTATTTAAAAAGAGTGTGGATAGATCCAAAGATTATATTTTTTTAACCATAGGATATGTATGGTATTATTGTTTTATAATCTCATAAAAAAATATCAAGAGAGGAGCATTATTATATGACAAAAAATTTAGTCGTTTATTATTCTTTTGAAGGTCATACAAAACATATAGCTGACGTCATTGCTCATGAAATAAATGCAGATATATTGAGAATAAAACCTGTTAAAGAAATGAAATCAAAAGGATTTGGTAAGTACTTTTGGGGTGGTGCACAGGTTTATATGAAAAAAATTCCAACATTGGAACCTTTTGATATTGATTTTGACATTTATGATTCTGTTTTTTTAGGTTCTCCGATTTGGGCATTTACGATAACTCCACCAATAAAATCTTTCCTTTTGGGTGATTACTTAAAAGATAAGGATATTTACTTCTTCTATACGCATGATGGAGGTCCGGGAAAAGTTGAATCAATTGCTAGAAAATTAATTGAAAAAGAGAACCGATTATTAAGCACACAAAGTATCATCAATAAAAAAAATGGAACTGAAGAAATAGATCAACAAGTTATCAATTGGGTACATTCACTAGAACTCGATAAATAGTAAAAAAAGGCGAATACCTTAGAGGTACTCGCTTTTTTCTATATATTAATAGGTTTTATTGATCCAAGAATTTTCTTAATCACATCTAAAGCAGAATATGACCATGAACCATTCTTGATAAATCTCAATACATTCTTTAAATCGTCACCAGAAGTTACCAGAGGTAGTTCAGCATCTCCATCTTTTCTTATTTGTCCCAATCCGATACTTGCAAGTAATCCATTACACAAACATTTCCTGTTAACTGTATCTTCTATCTTTCCACCCTTAGAAACGTAATCTTCTTCGGGTTCTGCTGCACATCGATATCCAATTAATCCATCTTTTTTCCTAAATGCTTCACGTAAAAATCCCAAATCACATATTTTTTTTCTTTGATTAAATACCTCGGGAGTTCCCAGTGTCCCTTCTAGTTCCACAACTTTAAATGGGAATCCTGTTGGTGATGCTAACGGATCTGTAAACACTTTGGCTTTATTTAAACCAACTGCTTTTAGTATGCGTTGTTTTAAAGATGTATCAAATCCTGATTCATCACATAAAGAAAATACTGTTCCTACCTGAATACCTTCTGCACCTGCGGATAATGCATATTCTAATTGTTCATGACTCCCAAAACCACCAGCTAACCAAAACGGTAATCCTATTTGAACAAAAGTAGGTATATTTACTTGATCTTTAATACTGTATATGGGTTCGCCATGTTCATTTTTTTCATATTTTCCTCTCGGTGGTGCATTATGACCTCCAGCAATTGGTGATTCCACAATGAATCCATCGGGTGAGCCATAGCTAGATCGACTTAAATGTTGAGCAAGTGTTGTTGAACTCACAATTGCTAAGAATTGAGGTCTTCTTAATTGGTGCAGTTTCTCACCTAATCCAAATTCTTCGGGTGAAAAAGTCATCAAAACTTGTTCGGATAAATACTCATCAGCAATCTTTAAAGGCAATGATACTTCTTTGTTCTCTGAAAGATCATCTAATATTTGCGGAATTTTCACTGGGATACCCGCTCCCATGATAATGTAATCAACATCAGCTAGCATAGCTCCATAAAGTGAGGGTAGTGTGGGTAGCTGTATTTTCTCAAGAAAATTAATACCTACTAATCCACAATGTCCTTTTTTAGCTAGATACACTTCTATGAAGTTAGCAATTACTGTTAATTCAGTTAACTCTTTTCCTTGATTAAGTGAGTACATTTGAATTCCTAAAAATCGGTTTAATAACTTTTTATGACTAGGTTGCGAATACTTTTGCCAAATACGTTTTGACATTTCTTTAAATGGAAAACGATCAAAAGCATCTTTTATTTCTTTCTGATCGATTCCCAAACTCATTTTTCTCACAAGCGTAACTGCAAGCGCAGTTCCAGCTACAACACCTAACTGTCCATTTGAAGCAACTGCATTTGCTAATTTATAGCTTGAAACACCAACTCCCATGCCACCTTGTATTATCATCGGTATATTTAAACTCATGATGTATTATAACCTTTCTTTTTGTTATTGTTTTTTTCATGATTGAAAACCAATAAAAACTTATTGCGAAATAATTATATCAAAGTTTGTTTGAATATCAAAGAATTTTTTTGCTTATTTTTTAATTCCACAATTATCACTTACTAATATTCCTAAATTCAAGTATTTTAAGAAAACGCTAACACTAAATCAATTAGAAATATCAAGTCACTATTTGAAAAGCAATTTTACTTAAATTTAGTCAAATAGAAGTGTAAATTTAGAAAAACACCCTTTTTATCTAATATCTAAACAAAAAGATATATATTTGTACATAAAAATATTAAATTCATCTTGATATATCCGAAACCAAGTGTTATGATAGAAGAGTAATGATGAAAACCAACAAGTTAATCCAAAACAGAGACAGAGAGTATAAGTAAAAAGATATTGCTTTTTTTACACTATTACTCTCATTTTATTAAGGTGATGAAATGAGTCCCTTAATTTTTTTACAAAAATAAAGAAAGCGTTTTCATAAATTGGGTGAGGTTCATGTATTTACAGCTTAAAAACAAAAATCCAAATCTTAAACTCTTCCATGTGCAAGATCCATTATTTTCCTCATTTGGAAAAGTTCTGAATTTTAGTTATTTCGAAGAAGCAAAATCTTACCTAGAACAACAAACAAGTATCCCTAGTAAAGATAACGTCTACGTTGCCCACGATGATTCATTTCTACAAACGCTAACTGATTTATCAATTTACAAAGATCTGTTTGGTGATATCGCTTTAGAATATGGTTATGTCAATGGACAAAATCAAAAACTCAATGCATTAGAATTTCATAAATCTTCTGAAATAAATATTGCAGTAACACCTTTAATACTACTTCTAGGTCATACAAATGATATTATTAATGGTCAATATAATTCGAATAATGTCATTGCATTTTATGTTCCAGAGAAAACAGCAATTGAAATTTATCCTAAAACACTTCATTTCTCGCCATGCAAAGTTTTAGACTCAGGATTTAAATGTGGCGTCATACTTCCTTATGAAACCAATATGAATTTTGTTAAACCAAATCATTTGGATGATGAGTCTCGTTATTTATTTAAAACGAACAAATGGTTACTTGCACATCCTGAACATCAAAAAATGATCAGTCTTGGAGCTTACATAGGCATCACAGGCATAAATATAGAAATCAAATACTAATCGAGGAAAATCATGATCAAAATATTACCTAACAAAGATGCACTATCCGTGTGGTTTGAAAATCAAGAAATCATCAGACACGAAAAAAAACATCCCGCATTCTATTTGGGATATGGAATCGAGAAAATTGAGAGTTATCGAGGCTTTTATCAATTTGATGATTTCATTGAGCAAAAAATAGGATTAGAATCTTTTCAAATAATTGGTCATTCTATCATTTTTTCGCATAACGATTTAAGATTAACACTTGATTTCCAAGAAGTTAATCATCGTTTGATTTTACATTTAAAGTCAACTGATGGGTACAACCGGTTTTGGATGAGATTATTTGCAACTCCTGAAGAAAAAATATATGGTTGTGGTGAACAAGCATCATATTTCAATTTACGCAATAGAAATTTTCCACTATGGACATCAGAGTCCGGAGTTGGAAGAGATAAAAATACTTTAACTACATTTTATGCTGATTTAAGAGACAAAGCTGGTGGAAATTATTATTCGACTTATTATCCTGAACCCACCTTTATTTCTACAAGAAAATATTGGATTCATTTCGATTCCTTTGCATATGCGGATTTTAATTTTAAAAACGATCATTTTCATGAATTATTCTTTTGGGAAACTCCAAAGAAAATTATTTTATCCTTTAAAGAATCTTATTTAGATATTCTTGAAGATTTAACAGAATATACTTCACGACCACCACTACTTCCTGAATATTTACTCGATGGAATGACATTAGGGGTTCAAGGGGGCTTAACGCAAGTTTTAAGTTATTTAAAACAAGCTCAAGATGCTGATATTCTTGTTAGTGGGCTTTGGTGCCAAGATTGGGCTGGTCATAATTATACCTCTTTTGGAAAAAGACTATATTGGAATTGGGTATTAAATGAAAATGTTTATCCTAATTTAAAGGAAGAAATTAAAAAATTAGACAAAGAAAATGTTGCCTTCCTAACTTATATCTGTCCTTTCCTTTTGGAGAATGAAACATTATTTAATGAAGCATCTTCTCATGGTTATCTTGTACAAAATCATGAAGGCTCATCTTACAAAGAAGATTTTGGTGAGTTTTATTGTGGAATTGTTGATTTGACAAATCCAAAGGCTTTCAATTGGTATAAGCAAATCATTAAATCAAATATTATTGATTTAGGAATCAAAGGTTGGATGGCAGATTTCGGTGAGTATTTACCTATAGATTGCGTACTCCATAATGGAATCGATGCAAAATTAATGCATAATGAATGGCCAGTATTATGGGCTCAATGCAATTATGAGGCTGTTGAAGAATCTGGAAAGCTTGGAGAAATCTTCTACTTCATGAGAGCTGGAGCACATGGATCACAACATTATGCAACCTCTCTCTGGTCAGGAGATCAAAGTGTGAACTGGGATCTTCATGATGGAATTGCTTCTGTTATTCCTTCAGCATTATCTACAGGAATTATCGGGAATCCATTTACTCACAGCGACATTGGAGGATACACAAGCTTGCATGACAATATCAGATCAAAAGAATTGTATGATAGATGGCTTGAGATGAGTGTGTTTACTTCTTACATGAGAACTCATGAAGGAAATAGACCCACAAAAAACTTTCAATATTACCAAAATCAAAATTCCTTAAAGTTAATGGCACGTATGACACACATACGTGTAGATTTAAAACCTTATATTAAAGATTTAGTGAGCGAAGGATCAAATAAAGGCTATCCGATGCAAAGAGCATTATTCATGCACTATGAGGATGATCCAGTGGTTTATGATTTGCAATATGAATATTTGTTTGGTTCAGACATGTTAATTAAACCTGTTGTTGAACAAGGACAAATTACCCAAAATATATATTTACCAAATGATTTATGGGTTCACTTATGGACGGGTGTGGAATTTAAAGGCAAACAAACAATCACCATTGAATGTCCAGTTGGATATCCACCAGTGTTTTATAGAAAGCAATCGAAATATAAATTCCTATTTGAATCAATCACTAAAAAATACCATGATTAAGGAGAGTATTCATGACGAAGAAAGAACAAACCTATAGGTCTTATATTCTAAAACAAAAAATAGTTCCTTATCTATTTTTAGTTCCAAACCTATTGATTTTTTCCATATTCATCATCTTGCCAGCAATTATTGGTATCTACTATTCATTTACTGATATGACTTTGTTTACATTTGATAGTCCAAATTTTGTTGGACTTGCAAACTATACAACATTGATTCACGATGAAGATTTTATTGCTGCACTACTTAACACAGTGAAATTAGTGTTTGCTACTGTTCCAATTATTTTCGTTACTTCTTTAATGGTTGCTGTGCTTTTGGTACAACCATTAAAAGCTAAAGGCCTGTTCAGAGCTATCTATTATTGGCCAGTTATGATTTCAGCTATTGTTGTTGGGATTATATGGCAATGGATTCTAGCAGGCAACTTTGGTTTATTCAATACAACCTTAAAGGCATTGGGATTAGATTCAGTAGATACATTGATAAATCCTCGTTTTGCATGGTGGTCAGTTGTTTTTGCTATTGTTTGGTCAAGAACAGGGTATTACATGATTATTTTCGTAGCAGCATTATTAAGTATTCCAGAATCTCTTTATGAAGCAGCACAGATGGATGGTGCTAACCGAATTCAAAAATTTATTCATATTACCTATCCATCATTAAAAGCTGCAAGATTAATGGTATTTATACTTGTTACGATGGAAATCTTTAAAACTTATCCATTAGTTGTCACTTTGACTGGTGGTGGACCATTTGATGCCACACAATATACAGTTCAATATATATACGAAATGGCATTTAAGAGTTATCAAATCGGCTTAGCAAGTGCGATGTCTGTCGTGATGCTCATCATAGTAACAATCTTTACTGCATTAAACTTCTTCGTATCAAGAAGAGGTGAAGATAAATGAAAAAGATGTCCTATGTGAACTATTTAATTGCTACAGTGCTTGTATTAATTTTCTTAATCCCTGTAATCTATATTATTTCATCTTCATTTAAACCCATTGGTGAATTATTTTCTCCTTCACCAACATTCTTCCCTCAAACATTTACTTTAGATAATTATACTGAAGCATTGTCGAGAGGTAATTTTGGAAGGTATATTTTCAATTCATTCTTAGTTGCAATTTCATCAACTATTATCGCAATTTTGATTAATACTATGTCAGGTTATGCATTAGCTAAATTCCGATTTAAAGGTGATAACATCATCATGCTAGTGATCTTATCAACCATTATGCTTCCACTTGAAGTTATCATGGTTCCTATCTTTTCAGTTCTACGCTTCTTTGGTCTATATAATTCTTTATGGGCTCTAATTATTCCACCAGCTGCTACACCTACAGGAATCTTTCTGATGCGTCAGTATTTATTAACGATACCTGATGAAATTATTCAATCGGCACGTATTGATGGTGCGAGTGAATGGCGAATTTTTAGAAGTATTATTTTACCCAATGCAAAACCAGCAATTGCAACACTCGCTATCTTCTCGTTCATGTGGAGATGGAATGATTATGTTTGGCCACTGATAGCAATCAGTTCTCCAAAAAAATATACATTACAACTTGCAATCGCAAATTTTACGGGTGAGTTTGGAGCAGATTATAGTTCAATTCTTGCCATGTCAGCAATTTCGATGATTCCAATGTTGATTGTCTTTATTATTTTCCAAAGACAATTTGTTCAAGGCACAGTGGAATCTGGTATGAAAGGTTAATACTGTGAAAACACAGGAAATTAATAAAAAAATAGGAGGAAGTTATGAAGAAAGTATTATTGTTATTAGTTGTAGCTATGGCTGTATTCACTTTAGCTAGCTGCAAAGAAGATGCAAAAACTCTCCAAATGTTATGGTGGAGTGATGGTACTGAGGGTGATGTCATGCAAACTCTTCTTGATGATTATCTAGAAGAAACTGGCGTTACTATTGAGATGGTTCCAGTTGCTTATAACGATTATGAAGCGCGTTTAGCAACTATGATAAGTGGTGGAGAAGCTCCAGCATTAGCACGTGTAACTGAAGGTCACTTAAACAACTTTAAAGCTAATATTCTTAGCCTAGATGATGTTTATACAACATCAGGATTCACTAATTTATTTTATAATGCTGATGGAGATGTGATTTCATTACCAATGGACATTACAGCTAATGGCATGTATGTTAACACAACTTTACTTGATAAGTATGAAGTGAACTATCCTGAACTTGGCGATCCAGTTTGGACTTGGGCACAATTTGAAACAGAAATGTCAAAGCTTGAAGGTAAAGATGATGTTGCAGCTCCTGGCGTATTTGACCATCAAGGTCATAGAAATATGACTTTATTTTACCAAAATGGTGTTAAAATCTGGGAAACTCCCTACACAGTAAGCAATCTTAAATCTGCTGCTGCTCAGGAAGTACTTACAACTATCAAGGGATGGTATGAAGATGGTTTCTTAGCTCCTGACACTTACTCTCTTAAAAACAGTGCAAATTTATTCAAAACTGGACTATATGGATTCCATTTGTCAGGTAACTGGAATGTAAGTGGCTATGCTACTGGTATTACTACATTTGATTGGGCAGTTGTTCCTATGCCTTACTTTACAAACCGTGCAACAATCTTAGGTGGTAAATCACTTGCTGCATTTGCTGACACTGGATTAGAAAAAGAAGCTAAGGCATTCATCGCTTGGATGGCTGAAGGTACTCAACATGACACTTATACTGGTGGTGTTCCTTATTTAACTCCAAGACTAGGTGCTACTGTTGACTATGGTGATTTTGCTGATCAATATGCTGTGTTCTTAGATGAAATTGCAGCAACTAACGAAATGTATGTACAAGACTGGTTAAATGAAGTTATGATTCCTGGTATGTATCCATTAATCAATCAATTATTTGAAGATAATGCAAATCCAGCTGGTCAATTGACATCATTACAATTACTTACTGCTTTAGAAACTGATTTAAAGGCTGTAGCTCCTACAAGCTAAGTATTAATGCAATAATATAAATTGATTATTAGGTGCTGCTATGATGATAGTAGCACCTAATGATTGATGCATTAAATTCTTTGTTTAGTATAGGTTAGAGAACCCAGAGAAGACTGATTAACCAAACAGTTTAATGCAAATAGGAGAAATATATGAAAGAATTTACAATTTTATATTGCCCAATTGGTGTGCCAACATTTCATCTTGAATCAGCACAAAAAGCATTTGATGATTCCATTCAACTTATTCATTCTATTGAACCAAATGCAATTGTACCTAAAGAAATGTTATTATCAATTGAATATCTAAAATCATTTATCCAAGATAAAAACCCTGATTTAGTGATCATTCAAAATGTTACTTTCGCTAATTCAGCATATGCTACTGAAATTTTTAAAACATTCCAATGTCAGTTTTTACTTTGGACTCTAAGAGAACCTGTTATCGATGGAGGTAGACTTCGTCTAAATTCTCTAACAGGTGCTTTTTCTGCTGGTTATGCATTTCATCAGATGAATGAAGGAAATTTACAATATATCTATGGATCTCCATCTGAAAATTCAGTTAAAGATCGATTAACTAAGACTATAGGTGTTGCAAAACTCAAGTACGATATGAAAAACATGAATTTATTAGTGATAGGTCAAACACCTCAAGGATTTGGTTTTGGTAGAGCTTTAGATTCTGAAATGATGAAATATTTTGGAGTTAATTTATTAACAATCGAATCTCGAGAATTAACACAGTTAGCGAAAAATCTTAAAGATGAACAAACTGAGGAAGTCTCTAAGATTGCTCATCAAAAAATGGTGGGATTGGACAATACTGTTCCTAAGAATCGGATTGATTTCTTAAAATTATACGCTGTCTACAAGGATTATATTGATAAAAATAATATTAAAGTGATTGCTTCACGATGTTGGCCAGATTTCTTCACGGATTATGGCACTCCAGTATGTGGAGTTTTAGGAATGCTTAATGATGAAAATATTGCTGCTGCTTGTGAAGCGGATGCATATGGTGCATTATCCATGTATATTGGTCAGCAATTAAGTAAGACTCCAACATTTTTAGGTGACCCCGTTTCCATTGATGAAAATGAAAACACAATTACCTTCTGGCATTGTGGAACTGCAGCTTGTTCTCTTGCAAGATTAGACACCGGTGCGCTTACTGGAGTTCACCCTAACCGAAAGATTGGTCCAACAATGGAATTTGGTCTCAGACCAAACAAATTGGCAACAATCTTTAGAATTGGTAGAAAGCCAGATGGAACATTCAGATTCTTTTTGGTAAAAGGTGAGATATTAGATAAACCTAAACAATTTTCAGGAACTTCAGTAGTTGTTCAGGTAGAACCAAAAGTTAAACCTTTAATTTCAAAACTAGTTAAAGAAGGTTGGGAACCGCATTTCATCGTTATATACAATGATGTTATTGAAGAATTAGAAATTTTAGCAGAGATGCTAAATATAGAGATTTGCAAATATTAGGAGGATTATGATGGATAAAAGAGCTTACTTGGAATTACAAGCAAAAGAAATTAGAAAACATACATTAGACTGTATTGCGACTTTAGGTGTTGGCCATGTTGGTGGTAGCATGTCAATTGTTGACGCTTTAGCAGTTTTATATTTTGATCAATTAAATATTGATCCAAAAAACCCACAAATGCCAGATCGTGATAGATTCGTTTTATCAAAGGGTCATGGTGGACCAGCAGTTTATTCTGCTCTCGCTCTTAAAGGGTATTTTCCTATGGAATTACTTAAAACTTTAAATATCTCAAATACGAATTTGCCTAGTCATACTGATAAGAATAAAACGATTGGTGTTGATATGACAACGGGTTCATTAGGGCAAGGCTTTTCTGCTTCAGTTGGTATGGCTGTTGCTGTTCAACTTGATCAATCACCATTTTATATTTACTCAATAATTGGTGATGGCGAAAGTCAAGAAGGTCAGATTTGGGAAGCTGCAATGTTTGCAGGAAATAGAAAACTTGATCATTTAATTTCGTTTACTGATTATAATAAAATGCAAATTGATGGTGATATTAGTGATATTAATGATGTTAGCCCACTAGACAAAAAATGGGAAGCTTTTAATTGGCACGTTCAAGTGATTGATGGTCATGACGTTATGGCTATTAGAGATGCAATTCTAGTAGCTAAGAAAACACTAGGAAAACCTTCAATGATTATTATGAATACAATTAAAGGAAAAGGTGCTGACTTCGCTGAAGGCCAAGCAAGTTCCCACAATATGAATGTGACAAAAGAAATGTCGCAAAAAGCAATTGAAAGGCTGGGTTAATCATGGAACTTAGAAATAGAGAAATGAGAGATATTTATGTAGATTTACTCATGCATTATGCTGAACTTTATCCAGAATTAGTGATTGTTGAAGCTGATTTGATGAAAGCTTTAAAAACTTATATTTTTGCTGAAAAATTTCCAGAACGTGTCATTAATGTCGGCGTTGCTGAAGCCAATATGATTGGTGTGGCTGCTGGACTATCTAATATGGGTAAATTACCATTTACGCACACATTTACACCATTTGCAACACGCAGAGTCTTCGATCAAGTCATGTTATCAGTTGCATATGCTCAACTCAATGTAAAAATGGTTGGATCTGATCCAGGAATCATGGCGCAGCTCAATGGAGGAACGCATATGTCATTAGAAGATGTTGGTATCATGAGAAATATTCCTACAATGACTATTTTCGAACCTGTTGATGGCGTTCAGTTGGCAGCAATGTTCCCTCAAATAATCGAACATTATGGTCCCGTCTATATCCGTTTGTTACGTACAGAATTTGATTCAATTTTTGAAGATGATCAAAAGTTTGAACTTGGAAAAGCAACACCCATTATTGAAGGAAAAGATGTTTCAATATTTGCAACTGGTATTATGGTTAAAGAAGCATTGGATGCTCAAAAAATCTTAAGTGATCAGGGTATCTCAGCGAGTGTTATCAATATTCATACCCTCAAACCTATCGATGTTGATGCAATCGTCAAAGAAGCTAAAAAAACAGGTGCTGTCGTTACTGCGGAAAATCATAATATTATTAATGGTTTAGGCAGTGCAGTTGCTGAAGTATTAGTTGAAAATTGTCCAACTGTTATGGAACGTGTTGGTACTAAAGACCATTTTGGTGAAGTTGGTAAAAAAGATTTCTTAATGGAAAAATTTGGACTTACAGCACATCACATCGTTGATGCAGCCTTAAAAGTTCTAGAAAGAAAAAATACTGCTAAGTAGAGGAATTGAAACAATGAAAAAAATATTTATAGGTTCAGATAAGTCTGGATTTGCGCTTAAAGAAGCCGTTAAAGCATACTTATTTGAAAACGATTATACTGTTGAAGATATCGGAACTACTGATGAAAATAAGCCCTTTGCTTTTTATGAAGTCGCTGAAAAAGGTGCAAAGAAAATTCAAAATAAAGAATATAAACAAGGCATTTTAATTTGTGGTACTGGCATGGGAATGTCCATTGTTGCAAATAAACACGAGGGTGTTTATGGTGCTGCATGTGAATCTGTTTATGCTGCTGAAAAAGCTCGCGCAATTAATGATGCGAACATCCTATGTATGGGTGGTTGGTTGATTGCTCCAATTATGGGAGTTGAAATGGCGAAAGCATTTTTAAACACAAACTTCACTCAAAACTTAGAAGATTGGCGTGCTAAAAATCTAGAAAAAGCTAGAATTGTTGTAAAAGAAATTGAAAAAAACAGCTTCCATAAATAACCTAAGGAGTTTTAACCAATGATTGCAGTTATATCACTTATAGCCATTGTCGTCGCTATAGCGATTGGCTTTTGGAAAAATATTAACGTTGGATTGATTTCCCTTGTTTTTGCTCTATTTCTAGGGTATTACATAGGTGGAATTCCAATTAATACAATTATTGGTTATTGGCCAATTAAACTTTTCATTACAACTTTTGGGATTACGTTGCTTTTTAGCATTGCTAAACTCAATGGTACACTTGAAAAAATCTCAAAAACAATTATTTATCAAAGCCGTGGTAAAAAAATATTAATACCAATTATTTTCTATGTACTTGCTGTAGTAATCGCATCTGTTGGCCCTGGAAATATTTCAACCAGTGCACTTCTATTACCAATTGGTTTAGTAATCGCTTATCAAACTGGCATTTCAATATTGATGATGAGTACCTTAATCATTTTAGGATCCATTGCAGGGGGCTTGTCTCCTCTAGCCCCCAATGGAATCGTTGCACTTGATTTAGCATTAAGTAATGGTGTAGGCGATTTAGGATTTAGAATATTTGCAAATAATGTTCTTGCAATGACGGTATTCTCATTACTTGTCTTTATTGTTTTAGGTGGTTTAAAATTACGAGGAGCTCGTGTTGAAATTTCAAAAGCTGGAGGATTTAGTAAAAATCAAATTATTACCTTAATTTCAATACTTATTTTAGTTCTTTGGGTAATTATTACTGGTGTTAATGTTGGTTTTGCAGCATTTACTTTATCCGCAATTCTACTCATCTTACGTACTGCTGATCAAAATGAAGCAATTAATCATGTTCCTTGGTCAACACTTCTACTAATTTGTGGTACGGCAGTCCTTGTCGGTGTCGTTAATGAATTAGGTGGGGTTGATCTTCTTACAAAATTTTTAGCAAGTTTAATGAATCAACAGACTGCTGTTCCAATTTTAGCAATTTTAGCAGGTGTAATGTCAATATTTAGTTCTGCAGTTGGCGTTGTTATGCCAACACTAATACCAACAACTGTTAGTTTATCAAATGAATTAGGACATGTTGTTTCCCCAGCTGTTTTAACAATTACGATTGCTGTTGCTTCTCATATTGTAACCATGAGTCCTTTTTCAACAATGGGTGCATTAGCATTAGCAAGTTCGCCTGAGGTCATTGATAAGAAAAAACTATTTAAAAATCTATTTTTTATGTCATTTTTCTCACTATTATTTATCGCCATATTTTTAGGGTTATTGGTAGTAGTTGGATATTTGAATTAAAGGAGAATTCACATGGAAGAAACTAAAAACATCATTGCTTCTTATTTAGAAAAAGCAAGAGCTGCACAAAAATTAGTCAACAATTATACTCAAGAACAAATTGATGAGGTTTGTGTTGCTATCGGTTGGGAAGTATATAATGATGAAAACATTAAAGAATTGGCTCATAGGGCTGTTGAAGATACAAAAATGGGTAATGTAACTGATAAAATTGCTAAACACAAAAATAAAGTTTTAGGTGTGCTTAAAGATGTTAAAGGCGTTAAATCAGTTGGACTTATCGAAGTTGATGAAGTCAAAAAAATTAAGAAATATGCAAAACCTGTAGGTGTTGTCGGTGCATTAACACCAGTAACTAACCCTACTGCTACTCCCGCAAGTAATGCCATAACGATTCTTAAGGGTCGTAACGCAGTTATTTTTGCACCTCATCCTAAAGCAAAAATCTCTTCAAAAATGGCAATTGACTTTATGAGACAAGGATTAAAAAAAGTTGGTGCTCCAGTTGATTTAATTCAAATCATTGAAGAACCATCAATTGAATTCACTAACGAGCTTATGAAACAGGTAGATGTCGTTTTGGCTACCGGTGGAGGCGCGATGGTTAGAGCTGCGTATTCATCTGGAACTCCTGCTTATGGTGTTGGTCCTGGTAATTCAGTTCAAATTGTTGCTGAGGATGCAAATGTGAAAGATGCTGCAGGAAAAATCATCATGAGTAAAGCTTTTGATTATGCAACTTCTTGTTCTAGTGAAAACTCAGTCATTATTCATGAATCGATTTATGAACAAATGATTGCAGAATTCATTCGTTTAGGTAGTTATTTTATAAAAGGTGAAGATCGTTTAACACTAGAAAACTATATGTGGCCAATAAATGCAAAAGGTTATCGTTCAATCAATGGTAAAATTGTTGCTCAATCCGCTGAAAAAATAGCTTCTGATGCTGGAATTAAGATTCCAAATTCTACGAAGGTATTACTTGTTGAAGGTAAAGATGATATTGAAAAAGATTTCTTCTCTCAAGAAAAACTATCCCCAGTACTAACAGTTTTTAAATACAGAAAATTTGAAGAAGGATATGACATTCTTGTTAGATTAACCGATAATTATGGAACAGGACATTCCTGTGGTATTCATACATTTAATCAAGATTATGTTAATCATCTTGGTATGTACATGAAATCAAGTCGTATTATGGTTAATCAAGCACAAGCTCCAGCAAATGGTGGTGCATTCTTTAATGGAATGCCATCTACTGTTTCTTTAGGTTGTGGCACATGGGGTGGAAATGTTACGACTGAAAATATAAATTATAAGCATTTTCTTAACGTCACTTGGGTTTCTGAATTTTTCCCACCACAAAGACCGACTGATGATGATATTTTTGGTGAATATTTTAAGAAATTCAAATAGAGGTAGATTATGAAATTATATGAGTTTCAAGCAAAAAACGTGTTCAAAGAAGCGGGTATTCCTGTTCCTAATAGCGTATTGATACATGAAAAATCACAATTAGAAGATGCATTATTAAATGTAGGGTTGCCATGTGTCGTAAAATCACAGGTCTTAAGTGGGGGTCGAGGTAAAGCTGGTTTGATTTCTTTTGTAAAAACAAAAGAAAAAGCTCAAGCTGAAACAAAACGTCTTTTTAACCATGAACAAAAGATTAAGAGTCTATTGATTGAACAAGCTATTGATATTCAAAAAGAAATTTATGTCTCAATTACTATTGATCCTTATTTAGCAACTGGCTTATTAATCGTCAGTGCAGAAGGTGGTATTGACATTGAAACTTTAGCAGTCACTCAACCAGATAAAATTATTAAAGAACCCATTGATCTTCGCTATGGCTTGATGCCTTTTCAAGCAAGTCAAATCGCATATTCTCTTGGATTAGATATAGCTGTTACAAAGCAATTAATCAAACTATTTTTGAAGTTATATGACGTTTTTGTTAAATATGATGCTGAACTTGTTGAAATCAATCCATTATTCATTACAAAAGATAATCAAGTTGTTGCTGGTGATGGAAAACTCATGATTGATGATAATTCGATGTTTAGACAAACTCGTTTTGAGCAAGTACAAAGTGATTATAAATCCGAAGCTGAATTTGATGCAAATCAAGAAGGAATTCCTTTTATCCAGTTTGATGGAGATATTGGTTTGATGTGTGCAGGTGCAGGCTTAACAACAACAGTCTATGACCTTATTCATTACGAAGGTGGAACAGTTGCTAATTATCTTGAATTTGGTGGTCCTAACTATAAAAAAGCTGTCAAAGCAATGGAAATTTGTCTTAAAGTACCTTCAAAGGTTATTTTGATTGTAACATTTGGAACAATTGCTAGAGCTGATGTTATGGCTGAAGGTATTGTTGATGCAATTAAAAGATTAAAACCAGATCGTCCAATTGTAACTTGTATCAGAGGAACAAATGAACAGGAAGCTGTCAAAATGTTAAGAGAAGCTGGTCTTGAACCTCTCTTTGATACTGAAGAGGCTGTTAAAAAAGCTGTTCTTCTTGCACGCGGAGGTACAA
Organism: uncultured Mariniplasma sp.; assembly: GCA_964625435.1. Classification (GTDB taxonomy): domain Bacteria; phylum Bacillota_I; class Bacilli_A; order Acholeplasmatales; family Acholeplasmataceae; genus Peloplasma. The sequence continues at coordinate 26,684 of CAZVDQ010000007.1, read as the reverse complement.
AATGAGTATATTTATAGATCAAAACACTTTAGTATGTGTGCAAGGTATTACTGGATCTGAAGGTAGTTTTTGGACAAAACATATGATTGAATTAGGAACAAAAGTTGTCTGTGGAGTCACACCAGGAAAACAAGGGCAATTCGTTGAAGGAAAACCTGTTTACCATTCCGTAGCAAAAGCTGTAGAAAATCATAAGATTGATGCTTCTATGTTATTTGTTCCACCAAGATTAACCAAAGATGCCGTCATGGAAGCACTCCATGCAGGTATTAAAAAAATAGTTACCATTGCTGATGGTATTCCATTACATGATATGGTGCTTATCAGACAAGCTGCAAAAGAACATAATGCTTTCGTTGTTGGAGGAAACACCTCAGGTGTTATTTCTCCAAAATTAGCAATGATGGGAAGTTTTCCATACTGGATTGATCGTGTTTATAAAAAAGGTAATATCGGTGTAATGACACGTAGTGGTTCATTAACTAATGAAGTCACAGCAATGATCGTTGAAGCTGGTTACGGCGTCTCTACATTAATTGGAGTTGGTGGAGATCCAGTCCCTGGTACACGTTTTGCAGAATTTTTACCACAATATGAAGCAGATTCTGAAACAAAAGCGATTGTTATTATTGGCGAGCTCGGTGGTACCATGGAAGAGGAGGTTGCCCAATCGATCAAAGATGGCATCTTAACCAAACCTCTTGTTGCTTTTTTGGGTGGTAGAACCGCTCCTAAAGGACAAAAGATGGGACATGCAGGTGCTATCATATCTGGTGGAAAAGGGTCTGTAGAAGACAAAATTAAAGCTCTTACTGAAGTTGGTGCCTTGGTTGCTGAACGCCCAAGAATGGTAGGTAAGTTACTTGAAAAACTTGGAGTTCCTAAAAGTTAAACTTTAAAACATCAAGAGTAAACACGATAACTGTTTACTCTTTTTTAAAAAACTGTATAATGATTATATGTTCTATTCTTTAAAACTTCTGATTGGAGATGATGTGAATTGGATTTCATCTATATAAACAAAATACTGAAAACACCAATTTATAGACAGATTGCAACATCAATTACAAAAGCAATTGAAGATGGTTTGATTAAATATAATGATAAGTTACCTACTGAAAAAGAAATTTGTCAGACTTTTTCTATTAGTCAAACCGTTGTAAAAATGGCTTATGATCAACTCATCAATGAAGGCAAAATTAAACGAATTAAGGGTAAAGGAACCTATGTAACTAATCGGCAAACATATCATACTTTACTACATGCATTTTATGCTTATGATATTGAAGATAGTCAATCAGATACAATTTATAGTAAAGAGATAATTTTAATGGACTCAATAACTGAAGATGTGAGTGCTTATCGAGCTTTGAAATTGAATATGGGAGAAAAATGTTATTTAATTGTATGTGTAATTAAAAATAAGCAAAACCCTGTTCTTCTGCAAAGAATTTATCTCCCTGAAAAATTTTTTCCTAATCTAGAAAAAAACATTAATTCAACTGGTAAGTTGTTTCAACTCATTGAGAAGAATTATGACCATGAGATTATGCATTTACATAACACTTTCAGTCCTATTAATGCATCTTCGGCAGAAGCTCTTTTGTTAAAAATACATCCAGACGATGCTATTTATTTTGTAAGAATGAAAATTGTAGATACAAATAATCAAATTATTGGTTATATCAGTAATTACTTTCCAGGAGAATTTACAGAATTCGAGGTGATGGTTCATGCGGTCTAATGTGATGGATATCGTTGCTATTGATCGAAGATCAGCTATCGGATTTGATCAACAGATCAAAGAAAGTATTAAGTCCTTAATTCTTGATAAAACTTTCTACTATAAAACAAAATTACCTAAACCAACGCAGCTTGCGAAACATTTGAATTTAGATCCCAAATTTACAACATTAGCTTATAATCAGTTAGTTCTCGAAAGATATATCAAGAAATCTAGTGACGGTTCTTATAGTGTCGCCTATTTTGAATTGACAAATTACTTTTTTGATCGAAATGTTGCTATTTATGATGCAATCATCGCGTTAGGATTGACCCCTTCAATTGAATGTGTAGAAAAAAAGGTTATTAAATTAGATTTAGAAACCATCCTAGCGATGGGTTTTGATCCAAATGAGAATCACACTTACTTCTATTTAAACAGACTATATATGGGGGATCAGCAACCTATTATTATTTTAGAAAACTATTTACCTTTACATATCTTTCCAGACATAGACAAGAATTTCCATGGTAATGAACCTCTAAATGCTTATATGGATACTCATTATGATATTCGAGCAAAAATTTCAAATCGTACAACTCAAGCAGTAAACCTTTCAGCTACTCTTGCCCTTCATTTAAATGAAAGAAAAAACGCTGCAAGCATACAATCAACCAATCGAGTGTATGATCAAAATCAAAGACTTATCGATTTTGGACGAAGCCATACGATTAGTAGTTACTATTTTCAAGCTTTGATTACAAAAGAAGAAATACAAAGTTACTTCTAATATAGCTAAAAATAAAAATCCCTTTCAACATCAGAAAGAGATTTTTTTTATTTAGTTAATGAGTGACTATTCTTCCTTATCCACATGTTCATGTTCAATAATAATATCTCTAAATTTCGCCTTTATATCGTTTCCATTAAATGTTACAAAACTGTTTTTTTGTGGGAAAAAGATTGTATTAATTATAGGGATCAACAGGAACACAATCCACGTAGGGTGCCATTCATGCTCAATTAATCCGTAAGTTACATACGCAGCTGTAACAAATAATGCAACCAATTTTCTTGGGCTTATCTTTCTTTCAATAATCATATCGACTAGTGGAATTGAAAAGAATACTAGCCATCCTGGATGCCATAAGTCAAAACCAAATCCTAACCATAAAAAAACTAACAAACTAAAAAATGGCATCATTTCTGGTAATTTTTTGATTGGGTGTCTATTTAATAAGATCAAACTCAAAGGAATTAACAAAAAAAATGTCCATCCGAGTGGCCAATTCTCGAAATATAGACCAGAAAATAAAAACAATAAAAGACTTACGAGTGGTGTAACAGCGATGATTCTTCTTCTCATATAACTACCTCCATAATATAGTTATTATATCATTTTTTTGAATATAATAAAAAAAACACCTAAGGTGCCTTATTCATAACTAAGTAATGACTTGATCTGATTTTATTGTTACTGGTTTTTTTGTGGATTTTTTATTTTTTTTACTTTCAATATAAGTCCAAATTCTCAATCCGAAATATAATGCAAAAATACCTATATAAAATAACATACGATCGTTTTGAATTAAAATAAGATGTAGTCCAACTGCTAAATAAAAAACATACGATAGTTTATGAAGTCTTTTCCAATTTTTACCCTTCATTTTTTTTCTAATCTTCATAAATGATGTGAGAAATAAAGGAATGGCTATTAAAAGCGAGATAACTCCAATATAGAAAGACAAAGGCGCAGAAAATAAAACCTTTAAATCAAAGGTGTAGTATATGATTGATTTCAATCCGTGTACTGCTATAAAAATAGTTCCTAAAATCGCCATTTCAGCACGAGTTGCAACTAGACTTTTCTTTACTTTTCCTTTTTCAACAACACCAGAATACATAACCACTAAGAAAAACGATAGACCAACATAACCTAAATTAATGATATTAATCTCTTGGGTCATTGAGATAGCTCCAATGATTGCAGCTATCCAAAAGAGATAAACTTTATATTGATGTATCTTTTTATATAAAAAGAAATTAAGAATTATCAATACTGCAGTTAATGTGAGTAATATTGTCATTGGAACCTCCTCCATTATTTTTTTATCAACGTTATATTTCTATCATATCATAAGGTGTGTTCTAAAAAGGGATGATTAGCTTATTATATCTAAACAGCGCTTGTTTATTCATAATTTTTTTTATTATTTATTTTTTTTGTCAAAAACACTCAAAAATATCATATAATAACAAGGTAGAATAAAGAACAAGAGGTGTGTATATGAGAATCGAATCAGATGATAAACTTGATTTCAGTGATGTGTTAATTAGACCCAAAAGATCCACTTTGGTTAGTCGTAAAGATGTCGATTTAAACAGGGAGTATCATTTTAAACATAGTGGTCAATCATGGTTAGGTGTTCCCATTATGGCAGCTAATATGGATGGCGTAGGAACATTCCAAATGGCAAAATCACTTCAAAAATCTAATATTTTCACATGTATGATTAAAGATTATGTCGTAAACGATTATCATAAGTATGTAGATGAATTGAATCCGGAATTCTTTGCAGTTAGTACAGGCACTAGTTCACATGATTTAATTAATTTGAAATCTATTATTGATGCAACCCCTTCTATTAAGTTCATCTGTATTGATGTAGCAAACGGATATTCTGAAAGTTTCGGTACTTTTGTTTCAAAGGTGAGAGTACTTTACCCTAAACATACCATCATCGCAGGTAATGTTGTAACTTCTGATATGACTCAAGAATTAATATTAAGAGGTGCTGATATTGTCAAAGTTGGTATTGGACCAGGTAGTGTCTGCACGACTAGAATTCAAACCGGTGTTGGTTATCCTCAACTTAGTGCGATAATCGAATGTGCTGATGCAGCACATGGATTAGGTGCACACATTATTAGTGATGGTGGTTGTACATGCCCCGGTGACGTTGCTAAGGCGTTTGGCGCTGGAGCAGACTTCGTGATGTTAGGTGGTATGTTTGCTGGTCATGACGAAGGCGGAGGAACAATTATTACTGAACATTATGATACGCTAAAACGTGATTTAATAACAAGTAATCCCATTATTGAAGAAAAGAAATTCGTCGAATTTTATGGAATGAGCTCAGATACAGCAATGATTAAGCATCATGGTGAAGTTGCTGATTATAGATCATCAGAAGGTAGAACAGTTCGCATTCCTTACAAAGGTTTAGTTGATGTTACCGCTAAAGATATTCTAGGAGGAATCAGATCAACATGTACTTATGTTGGCGCTCCAACATTAAAACAATTAGCAAAATGTACAACTTTCATTCGTGTTTCGAAGCAATTCAATGATGTTTTTGTTAATTCTAAACATTAAACAATAAAAAACAAGTTCGATTAGAGTAGAGTGAACTTGTTTTTTTTATTTTTATCCAAATACTTCATTTAAAACTTCATTGAGAACGCTCGGTCGATTAGTCATAATTCCATCAGCACCATTTTCTATTAATCTTTTCATTTCATCTGGATCATCAATTGTCCAATAATGCACAGCAATGTTATGTTTATGTGCCATGCTTATAAAAGATTTTGAAGAAAGATTAATACCAAATTGTTCTGTGGGTATTTGAAGTACATCAATTCTTTCTCTGTAGAAAAAACTTAATCCTGTAATATATAAAGCAAAAAACTTAATCACACCATTTTGTTCAGGAGCAAGCTTCAAATTGGGGTGCGTAGATTCTTTTAGTGTTACCATTTCTTGAAACACTTCTTTATGAAAGGTAACTAAAACAATTCTTAGATAGGTATGATATATTTCATTTAAGTCATCCATGAGTTCAACTACCTTATCTAATGCTTGCACTCCAATATCACCTGATTGTTTTATCTCGACATTAATTGCATTATACGGAAATGAAACAATTAATTCCTCAAGTGTTGTTGCTAAAAATATTGTGTCATTTCTTGCTGTTACTCCATCTGGATATGAGACATCCAATGGTGTAACAGTTTCATCTAAATAGGTAGTATATGAAGTTAATTCTCCTGATTCATTATATCCATTAGAATTCGGTATTACATTATTTTCATGTCCAAAATTAATTTGTTGATCAATTAAATCTGCATAATTAATATCAATAATATCTGCATATTGCAAACTTGTCTTTCGATCTAATGTCGTATCGTGCGATAAAATGATAACACCATCCTTAGTGAGACTTACATCTGTTTCCATCATCGCAAAAGGATCAATCGAAAAAGCGTTATAAAATGCCTCTAAAGTATTATCTGGAAATTCTTGATTCCCGCCTCCATGAGCAATAAGTAATGGTTTATTGTCACTGGTGAAGCCAATGATCTCACTTCTTAATAAATGATTAGTTCCAGGAACACTTGTTGGTATAGGTAAAAAAACAATCACTAAATAAATAATTAAAATAGCTAAGAGAATACGTTTAAATATATGTCTTTTTTTCATAGAATACCAACTTTCATATTATATTTATTATATAGCATTATTGGTCACATCTGTTATATCTTTTCCTTATATTTCTCGAGATATAATCTTGCTTCATCAGATAGCGCATATAACCCTCGACGAATTCTAACAAACCATGCGTAATAATTCTTTTGCAAGATTGATGCTGTTTCTTCAATATTTGTAAGCTCTTTAATCATTTGGGGTGATAATGCACGATATTGTTCAATCATTAATGCTATTTTGATTGATTTTTCTCGATAAACAGTCATTTTTTTGCCTTTACTACCACCTGTATTAAGATCTTGTTCGCGATTTTTGAATTCACTTAAGATTCGATTTCGCTTTTTTGTATAACGTTTTTGATTCATTTTAGTATTGTAATCCTGAATATCAAGCATTAATTGAACATGGTTGTGATCAACAACTAATAATCCAATTGATAATCTTTTTAATAGTGATAGAAATGATTTCATGCTTGCACTATGGCTTTTCATTGCAGACTTTGGAATTGCAATAAATACTTCATCAGCTATTTTTTGACGATCTATGGCTTGATATATAAGCTTAAGGGTTATCTGTTTTTTGAGTTCAACGGCTACAGAGTTTTCTCCCTTCATTGCAAAAACATCAATCGCTCCTACTTCTCCTTGAACATAAAAGCCTAAAGATTCCAAATATAATTTAATTGGTAGGTATAAATCTGTTTCATTCATAAAATTAACCCCATCACGAAGTGATTCTTGTTTTACATATTTTACCATGTATCCATATTTTTTGTCTCTAGTGGTATAATAGAAGTGTCAAAACAAGGAGGAATTTCTATGTGTCATTTAAGACAAATGAACGCCTATGAATTTGAACACTATGCAGAGAAAGCAGTTCATTCTTATGCTGCCGAATTAGTAAAATCAGGAAGTTGTTCTGAAGATGTTTCTTTAAAGCAAGCTCAAAAAACTTACGATTCACTACTACCAAAAGGTCTTGAATCAGAAGGGCAATATTTATTCCACATCATTAATGATACCGATGCAGTCATTGGCATGATTTGGTTTGGAGAACGTCCGAATCATGAAGGATTTATTTATGACTTTTCAATACTTGAACATTTCAGAAATCAAGGATTTGGTACTAAAGCACTTGAACTGGTTGAGGTTGAAGCGAAAAACAAAGCTATAAAAAAACTTAGTTTACATGTATTCGGTCATAATATCAACGCTATTAGATTATATAAAAAAATGGGTTATGGAATATATAGTATGAATATGTCAAAGGAGATTTAATATGATATTTGCATTAAACATGATTGCTGAACAATTTAATTTGGCTGAAATTACTTGGGCACTAGGCGGGTCAAACGTCCTTAAAAAGTATGGTATTATTGATAAAGTTAATGATATCGATATTTTTGTTATGGAAAAAGACATTAAAAGAGCAAATAAAATATTATCAGAATTGGGAACGAAACTTGCTCCAAATCTATTATCGAAATATGAGACAACTTACTTTTATCAGTTTCAAGTTCGTGATGTTCAAGTGGATTTAATTTGTGATTTCAAAATCAAATACAATGATACGCTTTATACTTACATATTTGATGAAAAAAGTATTACCGATGAAGATCAAATTGCTGGAATCTCTATTTATTATACTTCATTAGAAGATTGGTATATTTTATATCGTTTAATGAATCGACCTGAATCTGAAAAAATCATAAATCTTGAAAAACACTTTCAACTCCATGGAATCAAACATATGAAATTATTATCAAGAACACTCGATAAAGTTCCTAAAGAATTGAAATTTAAGATTAAATACCAATTAGCTATCGAATAGCTAACCAGATACATGAAATTTCATGTATCTTTTTTTATGTGCAATCATCACATTTACATCACCCTAAATATCATGTATAATCACAGCATATAAAACATAATAGGTGAGTACATGAATAGATTTGAACAATTACAATCAATATATTTGGATATTTATGGAAATAACAAAAATTCGATACAATCATACACTGATCTTGTTTTATTAATGAAGCAATATATCAATCATAGAAAACAAGATTTAAAAAAGCTTGATCAACATACAAATTGGTTTTTTAGCCAAGATATGATTGGAATGACGTTATATGTTGACCTTTTTGCTGGAAATTTTAGCAAGTTAACAAAAAAAGTAAATTATTTTAAAAGCTTAGGAATTAATTTCATTCATTTAATGCCTCTTTTAAAATCACGTGAAGGTGAAAATGATGGTGGTTATGCAGTTGAAGATTATCAACAAGTTGATTCTAAATTGGGTTCAATGGATGATTTCACTCATATGCTTGATGTTTTTAGAAAAGAAGGTATTTATGTCTGTATTGATTACGTAATCAATCATGTAGCAAAAGAACATCATTGGGCACAAAAAGCTTTGCAAGGCAATAAAGATATGCAAGATATGTTCATCATGTTTGATAACGATGAAATGCCCAATAGATACAATAAAACAGTACCTGAAGTATTACCAGTTAAATGTCCTGGTAATTTTACTTACTATCCAGAAATCAAGAAATTCATCTTTACTTCTTTTAGTAGTTTTCAATGGGATCTCAATTTCAAAAACCCGAAAGTATTTAATGGCATGGTTGAAAACATGTTATATTTGGCTAATCTTGGTGTCAATATGATTCGTTTAGATGCTATTCCTTTCATGTGGAAAGAAATTGATACATCATGTAGAAATCTAGATCCAATTCACAATCTTTTACAAATGCTTAATTTAATAAAGGAAGAAGTTTGTCCTTCTGTTGCTCTTTTGGGCGAGGCGATTGTTGAACCAGTTCAAATTGTTAAATATTTCGGCAATGAACATAATACTGAATGTGAAGTTATGTATAATGCGAATCTTATGGTAGATATATTCAACTCTTTTGCTACTAGAGATGTTAGATTATTAATGGTTGATACAAATCTCCATCAAATTCCTTCTAAAGGTACATGGATGAATTATATAAGATGTCATGATGATATCGGTTGGGGTTTTAATGAAGATGCAATTTCATCATTTGGAATGAACCCATATGATCATAAACAATTTTTAATTAATTTTTATGGAAATAGTTTTCCAAAAACGTTCTCGAACGGGGAACACTATCAATATAATGCAGCAACACATGATGCCAGAACAAATGGCACACTTGCAAGTTTATTAGGTTTAGAAAAGGCTATTAAAAATCATGAACACTTAAAAATTGATACTGCAATTAGAAGAATTAATTTAACTCATGCTTTAATCTTATTTTATCGGGGTTTCCCTTTGATATATTCTGGTGATGAGATAGCAACCATCAATGATCAATCCTATAAAAATGATTTTTCAAAATCAAAGGAAGGACGATGGGTACACAGACCTTATTATGACTGGGAAAGATCAAATAAAAAGGAATTATGCAATACACCTGAATTCCAAGTTTATCAGACATTAAAAAAATTAATTGCAACGCGTAAAAAATTACCTTACTTAAATGGTCAAGCAACTCAATTTGCAGTTGATTTAAATAATAAGAGTGTTCTTTGCCTTATTCGAAGAAACAAAGGTAAAGCAATGTTTGGTTTATATAATTTTAGCGAACATCCACAGTCTATTCAAACAGATGCTCTAAAACAAAATTTGACTTCTATCTCATATTCCGGTGTTGTCTATGGTAGAACTATAAACTTAAGTGATTCAACAATTGAATTGTCACCATATGAATTCATATGGGCTAAACCTTCATCAATTAAAAGCACGAGTTAACATTAACATGTGCTTTTTTCTTATCTTGATTTATTGAATCCTTAAATAATGATATAATTTAATTAATGACACAGAGATGAGGACACATTAATGAATGAACAAGCGCACAAAAAACAAATCTTAAAGTTTGAATTATATGGTTTATTAAAAAACTTAAGATTCTTCGAACCATATATGATCATCTATTTCTTGCTTTCTGGACTTAATCTTTTTCATATTGGTCTACTTTTTTCTGTTCGCGAAATCATTATTTATATATTTGAAATTCCATCAGGAGTAATTGCTGACAGATATGGTAAAAAAACTGAATTAGTTATTTGTTTCTTATTTTATATCTCTTCTTTTGTCATCTTTTTCATTGGTGGTAGTTTCTTAATTTTTGCTTTAGCAATGGTATTGTTTGCTCTTGGTGAAGCATTCCGTTCGGGTACTCACAAATCTATGATTATGTCTTATATCGATCATCATAAAATTACTGATTCGAAGACAAAAATCTATGGATTAACTCGTTCTTGGTCCTTAATTGGCTCAATGATTGCTAGTTTAACATCAATTCTTTTGGTTTTATGGTTACCTCAGATAAAATATTTGTTTTTAGTAGCAATCATTCCATACATGTTGGATCTCTTATTAATCTTATCCTATCCAGATTATCTTAATGAACGAAAAGATACAGAATTTACGATTAAATCATTTATTAAATATAACATAGAAAGCATTAAATATGCTTTTGCAAAATCGAAGGTGAGAGGTGCTATTTTTAACTCGGCATCTTTTCAAGCAGCTTTTAAAAGCATTAAAGATTACATTCAACCTGTCCTGCTGACAGTCACAGTTTCTTTTGTCTTATTTTCATCATTATCACTAGACGATAATACAAAAGTTTATATTGGTTTAATCTATGCATTTATGTATCTAATCAGTTCTTTTGCTAGTAAAAATGCTTACCGTTATAAAAAATGGTTTAATCCATTGTCCTTAATCAGATATATGTGGTTGTTATCTGGTATTGCTATCATTATATTAAGTATTTTTATTGATAATATTTATGTTGTTTTTGGTATCTTTACTTTACTCTACATCATGATGAATACACGACGTCCAATGATGGTTGAACGTATTGGTAATGTAACACATAAAGATATGAGAGCAAGTGTTTTAAGTGTTGAATCTCAAATGACATCACTTCTTATAGCAATTTTGGCTCCATTAATTGGACTTTTAGCTGAATATTCAATGTCAGTCATGTTCTTTGTTTTTGGATCGTTAATGATCGTTATATTTGCATTCAGTCTTTTAATTCCTAAGGACTAAAAAAAAAGAACGAGATGAACTCATTCTAGATTAATCCAATATCTTTGAATATAATGTCGGTCAACTTCATTATAATCTTCACTGTCAAAACTTCCACCTATACTTAATATGTGATCACATAAACCATTATCCGTCTTATCACACACAAACTTGATACGTTTGATTCCCATATCTTTTGCTTCAATTAAAGCGAGTTCTAATAGTTGTTCAGTAATCTCTATAGTGCGATGTGATGGTTTAATACCATAGGATATATTTCCTCTAACATTTAATAACATTTTGCTGAGATGATGTCTGATATTTAAAAACCCGATAATTTCATCTTGTTCGTTGATAAATAAATAGTTCGCATCTGGATAATAGCCTTCAGGTAAGGTAACTTCGTTCTCAAGTTCATATAATTCTTTCAAAAGTGTTTCGAACCTTCTGCCTCTCAAATCAGATACAACAGGAGCAATCGTTTCTGATCCCCACTGCTTCAAATATTCATAATATTTCTTTTTGTAAAATATCGTCGGTTTGACAAGTCTAAATTGCATGAGTGTACTCCTATCTCTTAAGAATAGAATAACACTTTTTTATATTTTTGCAAAGAAATTTCTACTATTTTGTTTAATTTCTTTTCAGGATTTCAAGATATGAATTTATAAATCAAAATCAATGATTTATTGAGTGTGTTCTATTGCATAAAGAAGATAATTGCTATATAATGCAAGTAGAATTCGAGATTAGGAGGAAAGTTTAATGAATCAAATGAAATATGGCTATGGATGGGTATTAAAGTTTGTATTAGCTGCAATTTTACTCGGTGTTGGTATTTACATGGTTTTTGCTGATGAAGTTGTTTTCACAATCACTGGTGTAGCAATTGTTATCTTCTCGTTATTTAGAGTTATTCCATTGATGAAATCACTAAATAAAGAGATTTTAAGAACAATTAATTTAATTGAAATCATCTTTGATACAATCATTGGTGGTGTGATGATTTATATTGGTATAACAAAAGGTGCAAATCTTGCAAATGAAGCGATTTGGAGTAGTGTTTATCGTTATTCACTCGTTTTCTTCTTTTATGCAAGAGGTTTGGTATTTTTTAATTCTGTTGTATTTCTTGGTGAGAAGACTGAAATCCCAAAATTTTGGATCCATATTGCATCACTGACTTTAGGTGCTATAATTGCTGTACTACCTAATTTTGATTATGCAACCGTTGGTATTTTCTTCTTAATCATATCTTTGATGGGTGCATCTTATCTTGGATACGATGGTTATGGTGGATATCGTAAATATAGAGAATATTCAAAAGCACTTAATGCTGGTAAAGAAAAAGAAAAACAGATTGATGAATCGAAAAATATAGACAAAGAAGTTCCAAAAGAAAAAGTCATTGAAGAACCTGAAGAAAAACGACCTTATGTGAATTAATTATTTTATAATCTGAACGATGAATTCATTTTGAAATCATCGTTTTTTTTTGCTTAAAGTACATCAATTAATGGTAATATAAATTAGGAAGTTATAAATGATAAAGTTGAAAAGGTAAACTGAAATGAATAAACATGTACACATCGCTGGAGTTCTTTTTGCAATTATCTTTGGATTCACTTTTATGTTTTCAAAGGTTGCATTAAATTATGTCATACCGATTGGACTCATTGCCTATCGGTTTTTAATAGCATTCATTGTTATAGAGATTTTAAGAAGATTAAAAATTTTTCGTATTCGCTTTAAAAAAGAATATTTTAAAAGTTTATTTTTAGTTGCTATATTTCAACCTTTTTTATACTTTTTGTTTGAAACCTATGGTTTATTAAAAACAACGAGTGGCGAAGGGGGAATGATGATCGCAATGATTCCTATATTCGTAACTATTTTTAGCTCAATTTTACTTAAGGAAAAACCTAAATTAATCCAAATATTCTTTATATTGCTTAGTTTATCTGGTGTTTTATTCATTCAAATCTCAAAATTAAATAATGGATTAGAGTCTGAAGTGATAGGTTTTCTTTTACTTTTTGCAGCAGTAATTTCAGCAGCTTTATTTAATATTACTTCTAGAAGTGCTTCAAAGACACTCAAGCCTTATGAACTTACCTATTTTATGATGCTCGCAGGTGCCATTTCTTTTAATATTATTTATCTTGTGCAACTCGGAGTTGAACATCGAATCACAGATTATGTTACTAATCTGTATCATGTTGAATTGATAATACCTATTTTGTATTTAGGTGTCATAGGTTCTATTGGTGGCTTTTTTCTTGTGAACTTTGCACTTAGTAAGCTCCCAGCTCATGTAACGAGTATCTATGCGAATTTATCAACGATTGTTGCTATTGGTGCTGGTGCGTTCTTACTTTCTGAACAATTATATTATTATCACTATATTGGTAGTTTAATGATCTTGATTGGTGTATATGGAACCGTTAGGTTCAATGGCATTCAAAAAAGCCAAATTAATATCTAAAGAAAACAAAAAACAGTTCAATTTTGAACTGTTTATTTTTTATATTTAATTCCTATTAAAGGAATTCTAAATCTACATTGCATATCCCCACGCAATACATTTTCAAGCACTTCTATTTCAAGTTCTTGATCTAATATAATCTCAAAAGGATATTTTCCAAAACCTGCACTACAATTACACCACACTCCTGAAATATTGGTTTGTGTGCTTTTTATAGATTCTTTTGCAAAAGGACAATGACATGCGTGATATCTCTTTTGCTCATTTGTGGAAGCACTTAAATATGCTTTTGTGTCATATGGAATTTTTGTAACATATAAATAATCATCTTTTCTTACTGCAGATAAGATTTCTTGATTTGATTTGACAAAATCAAGCACTTCCTGTGATATTTCTTGTTCAAACCATACCGTACCATTCTTGAAATGATTTCCTAATATTTCTATTTTTCGCTGATGAAGTTCTTTAAGATACTGATCTAGGGAATCAGAATTTTCATAATGTGTTTTCTCATCTAAGAAAGCTGATGATGGAATTTGATGATGATTACCTGCCAACACACATTTGACTGTTTTTTGATCTAATGTGTTTTCTAATAATTTAACAAATCCTTCAGTAAATTTAGGAAATTCATTAGGATGAGTTCCTAACTCTGGTATTTTAATTTTTTGTGTTATTTCCCTATGCTTTTCTTTGCCTACGATATGTTTAAGTCTATCAATAATGCTTTCGATAACACCCAAACCGCCTGTATACTTGGTTAAATGAATGAAAAGGTCATTACGCTTAATCATTCGATAGTAACGCATTAAAACAATCATAACGTCTATTGTACATGCATGATTTTGTTTGAGACTCGATATAAATTGATCCAGTTGCTCTATGGATGCATCATCAATTGAAATTTGATTAAGCCTTTCTTGGTAATTATTTAAAATTAAAATTGCTTCTTCGTACTTTTTTTGATCGATATGATTTTTTTCATATAATAATTTAAATTGTTCTAATTGCATATAGACCTCCAATGAGATTTCATATTTATTATATCATTCTTAAAATATTAATTATAGAGTTTTTAAAATCAATTATAGTTTCTAAGTTAATTTCATAGGATTCAACTTTAAATTAGTGTTATAATAAAGGTGTAGTTTTGAAAGGAGAAAATATATGAATTATCGTAATTATTTGAATCAGGAAAACCCTGCAGTAACTATAGAAATCAAAGGATTTGGAACAATCCAGTTAGAACTCTTTTATGAAGTTGCACCTAATACTGTCAGCAATTTCATCTATTTAATTGAAAAAAAATACTACGATGGCTTAAATTTCCATCGAATTATTCCCGGATTTATGATTCAAGGTGGAAACAGTGAAAAAGAGGCTTGCGCAATTAAAGGTGAATTTAAAATTAATGGGTTTCAAAATCCTTTAGAACATACTAGAGGTGTAATCTCTATGGCTAGAACAAATGATCCTAATTCACAATCCAGCCAATTTTTCATCATGCATGGTAATGCACCTCATTTAGATGAATCATACGCAGCATTTGGTGGTGTCACACATGGTATTGAAATCGTAGATAAAATTACGGATGTGCCCAGAGATGTTAGAGATGCTCCATACGATAATATCGTCATCGAAAAAATGACTGTGGACAAACATGGTAAAACATACCCAGCACCTACTTGTCATAAGGCTAAATAAATGGCGGTTAGAATTAATAAATATTTAAGTGAAGCAGGCTACTGCTCTAGGCGTGAAGCTGATAGATTAATCGAACGTGGGCTTGTTAAAATTAACGGTGAGAATGCTCTAATTGGATCCAAAGTTAATGAAGATGATGTCGTGACGGTTTCTGAAAAGAAGATTAAACATCATGTTGATATGATTTATCTTGCATTTAATAAACCTGTAGGCATTGTTTCAACAACAGATCAAACAATTAAGAACAATATTGTTGATTATATAGGATACTCAAAACGCATTTTTCATATTGGTCGCCTAGATAAAGATAGCGAAGGCTTAATCCTAATGACAAACGATGGAGATATCGTTAATGAGATTTTACGTGCTAAAAATAATCATGAAAAAGAATATATCGTAGAAGTTACTCGTAAATTATCTAGTGATTTCTGTGAAAAGATGGCAAATGGTGTTCCTATCTTGGATACCGTGACTAAGCCGTGCATCGTTAAAAAATTAAGTGATACGAGCTTTAAGATCATCTTAACTGAAGGTCTTAATAGACAAATCAGAAGAATGTGTGACGTTCTTGGTTATCAAGTAGAAAATTTAAAGCGTATAAGAATCATGAATATTAAGCTTGACATACCGATTGGCGAATATCGCGATTTAACTGAAAAAGAAAAAACCACACTTTTTGAATTGATTAGAAAATAGAATTTAATGATTAATTACAGTCCGTAAAAACTAATTTAGGACTGTAATTTTTTTTTTTATATTTGTTCTTTTTTAAAATGAATATAAATGTAAGATTTCCTGAGAACACTTTCATATATTATCATTGAATTTTACCCTTCCATTTTTGATTTTAATTGATATAATGGTGGCACAAGAGGGGTAAGCTTATGGAAGAATACAAGCTGCATCGAAATATTTTGTGCATCGATTTAAAAAGTTTTTACGCATCTGTCGAGTGTGCAATTTTAGGCTTGGATCCATTTGAAACACCTTTGGTGGTTGCTGATGCCTCAAGAGGAGGCGGCTCAATTGTCCTTGCGGTGACTCCTTACCTTAAGAGACTCGGTATGCCGAGTCGTTGTCGGATTCATGAATTACCCCAAGATATTCCTATTATTTTTCAAAAACCTAGAATGGAACTTTATTTGGAATACTCCACTAAAATTATTGAAGTATATCTAAAATTCATTTCTGAAGACGATTTGTATATTTATTCTGTTGATGAAGCTTTTGTCGATCTTACCGAATATTTAAATTATTATCAAAAAACAGATATTGAAATTGCTAAGATGATTTTGGATGCAATTTATCATGAGACAAAGTTATTTGCAACCTGTGGTATTGGTCCTAATATGTTAATCGCAAAATTAGCCTTAGATATTGAATCCAAGAAAGCGCCCGATTTTATTGCAAAATGGACTTATGGTGATATACCTGAAAAACTATGGCCAGTTACTCCATTAAGTGAAATGTGGGGTATTGGTAGTCATATGGAATTTAATCTTAATCGTTTAGGATTGCATACAATTGGTGATATTGCCCACTACGATGTTCGGACACTTAAGAAAATTTATGGTGTTCTTGGAGAAGAGCTTTTTTATCATACTCATGGTATTGATATGAGTTTAATTCAAAGCAAGATTAATGTCCGTTCAATCAATAAAAGCTACGGTAGTGGTCAAACTCTTTTTCATGATTATCTCCCACCAGATATTTTTCAAATTATTCTTGAAATGGTTGATGATGTGAGCAGACGACTTCGATTGGCAAAAAGAATTGCTAAAACAATACATTTAGGTATTGGGTATAGTAAAGAAACTGGTGGAGGATTTTCTAGACAAATCACTTTAGAACAGCCAACATCTAATGCATCTCTTATCTATCAGACATGTTTATTCTTGTTTCATAAGTATTACGAAAATGAACCCATACGACGTGTCCATATTAGTGTAACCGGATTAATAGAAAATCATATCTATCAATTTTCGATTTTTGAAGATGCCGAACAGCTAATCAAAGAACAAAAACTACATTCTGCAGTTGATGAAATAAAATTCCGCTATGGAAGAAATAGTGTAAATCGTGCTTCTAGTGAATTTGAAAGTTCCACTATCAAAGCTAGAAACAAGATGATTGGAGGTCACCATGCATAGTGAAATCTATCGAGATCGTGGAATCATTAAGTGGGCACCTTTTGATGCACTCGTTGGATATCACTCACTTATCAAAGAGCTTAAATATCGCCTTGGTAAGCAAAATAAGCCTATCATGAGTGATGACCAGTGTGATGAACTAAATCGCAAATTAAGTCTAGCTTTCAATCGAAATTTAGAGATTGAAATAGAATTTTTTAGTGATGGCTACATGAAATACACATTCGGAAATATTCGAAAAATTGATTGGATTAATAAAATGATTATCCTATCAAATTATGAGAAGATTAATGCTGTTGATATTATTGATATTCATATGCAATGAAATCTGATCATCTTATAAAGATAAACTTTCTTTATATATAAATTTGCTAATTTGTCAATGAAAACTCACTTGACATTTATGCCTAAAGGCATTATAATAAGATTAGAATTTAAGAGATGCTTAGAGATATAGAGCGGAGTCAAAATGTGCTTACATAAGCTATTTTGCTTTGCTATTTATTTTATAAGTTCTCAGGAGGAATAGACATGCTCCAAAGTCAAAAAATTATTCCAGCAATTAGTAATCATCAAGATTTAAAAAAATTCTTGACACTGCCTTTGACTTACGGCATTTTAATGAATTTTCAATTAGCTCAACTTCCTGAACTCGTTAGACTGATGAAGGAGAACAACAAAAAGGTTTTAATTCATTCCGAACTCATCAAAGGCTTATCAAGTGATGAATATGGAGCCATCTTCTTAATTCAAAATCTTAATGTTGATGGCATCATTTCTAGCAAACCAAAGGTTATTGATGTCTGTAAAAAACGTAAAGTTATCGGTATCTTTCGCTTCTTCTTAAAAGATTCCGTATCACTTAATCAAAGTCTAGAAATGGCGAGAAAACTCGAACCTCAATATCTTGAAATATTACCCGCATCAAGTGTTGACATTATTCCGGAAATCAAACAAAAAATTTCTGGAGAAATTTTAATGGGTGGTTTAATTAGGAGTAAAGAACAAATTAATAGGTGCATCAATGCAGGAGCTATAGCAGTAACAACGAGTAACACTGATTTTTGGGTATAAAGACAAGTTAATCAATAAAAGAGAAATAGAGAGAAAAAACAATAAAATTTTGTTTTTTCTCTTTTTATTTTCATAGGAGGTACACATGTACGATTATATTATCATTGGTTCTGGAATAGTGGGAACCACAATTGCTAGAGAGTTAAGTAAATATGATGTAAAAATCTTAGTTTTAGAAAAGGAAAATGATGTTGCAAATCATCAGACAATAGCAAATAGTGCAATTATACACTCAGGACATGATCCTAAGGAAAATACACTTAAAGCAAAGCTCTGTGTTGAAGGAAACGCACTTTATGAAAAAATGGAAAAAGAACTTCACATACCGTTGCTTAGAACAGGTGCTTTTGTCATTGCACATGATGCTGAGGAAGAAAACACATTGAATGATTTGTATGAAAGAGCACTTCGTAATGGTGTCACAGAAATTAATTTCTATACTAAACAGGAAGCTTTGAAATTAGAGCCTAATTTATCGGATGATATTACGAAAGTTTTATCTCTTCCATCAACTAAAGTTACTTATCCATGGGAAGTAGCATTTGCGTGTCTTGAAAATGCAATTATAAATGGCGCAACTTTTCAAAAAGACAGCGAAGTCACGCAAATTAAAAAAACGGGTGAAATCTTTGAAGTTGAAGTGAATTCTAAAGAAATTATTCAAACAAAATCTATCATTAGTGCAGCGGGTGTCTTCTCAGATACAGTAGCCCAGATGATTGAAAAAGATGTTCAATATCAAATGAAGCCACGAAAGGGAGAATATTTGGTTCTAGATCGCAAAGTCAAAGGGTTTATGAAACATGTAATTTATCCTTTACCAACTGCAAAAGGGAAGGGTGTATTAATCGTTCCTCAAGTTCATGGAAATATACTTCTTGGTCCTACCTCTACTCTCCAAGATGAAAAAGAGTTAGCATCAAATACTAAAGACGGTTTGAATCAGATTCGCGAAGATGTTAAGTATTTAGCAAAAAACATACCTTTTGATCAAGTAATTAGAACTTTTGCTGGTATAAGATCTTCAAGTACTTATGATGATTTTTTCATTCAAGAGTCTAAAGAAGTAAAAAACTTTTTCCATGTTGCTGGAATTGATTCGCCAGGATTAACTGCAGCTCCAGCAATAGCTAAATATTTAGTTACCGAAATTTTAAATGCACATCAATTAAAAAAGAATCCAAATTTCAATCCAATTCGTGTAAAAAGAGATGCATTTTATCATCTTGATGACAAAGTTCAGCAAGAGTTAATCAAAGAAAATCCATTTTATGGTAATTTAGTATGTAAATGTGAAAAAATAACCGAAGCTGAAATTATGGAAACAATCCATGGACCTCTTGGTAATGACACAATTAAAGGTATTAAGAAACGTGCACGTGCAGGAAGCGGATTATGCCAAGGTGGATATTGTGAAGGAACGATACTTCGAATTATCGCTAGGGAAACAAAACAACCCGTTAATAAAATTAATTATTATAGCAAAAATACACCTATTTTAGTACAAGAAACGAAGGTGAAACCATGAAAATAGATATTGCTATCATCGGCGGGGGTGCTGCTGGATTAGCAGCTGCTATTGCAGCGAATGATCCTGCTGTTCGTATTCTTGTTATTGAAAGGGAAGAACAGTTAGGTGGCATATTAAACCAGTGCATACATAATGGATTCGGTTTGCATGTCTTTAAAGAAGAACTTACTGGTCCTGAATATGCATCGAGATATATGGATGCTTTTTATGAAAAAAATATCGAATTTATGTTACATACAACTGTTGTTGACATTAAGAAAACAAATGATTTTTTGGTAACTGTCACAAGTCTAGAACAAGGACTTCAAAAGATTGAAGCTAAAGCTGTAATCCTTTCAAGTGGATGTTATGAACGAACCAGAGGTTCAATTATGCTTCCCGGTGAAAGACCTAAAGGTATTATGCCTGCTGGAAGTGCACAAAGATATTTAAATATCGATGGCTACTTAGTCGGAAAAAGAGTTTTTATTTTAGGTAGTGGTGACATTGGTTTAATCATGGCTCGCAGAATGACCCTTGAAGGTGCAAAAGTTTTAGGTGTAGCTGAATTGATGCCTTACTCAAATGGGTTGACAAGAAATATTGTTCAGTGCTTACATGATTATGATATTCCATTATATTTATCGCATACTGTAACCAATGTTAAAGGTAAAGATCGCCTTGAACAAATAACAATTCAAGAGGTCGACTCAAAATTCAATCCAATTGATGGAACTGAAAAGATTTTTGATGTAGACACTCTTCTGCTATCTGTTGGTCTTATTCCAGACATCACACTATTTGATTCATTAAGTCTGATTAAACATCCAGTTACAAAGAGTGCAATTGTTAACCAGTTTTATGAAGCGAATATCAGTGGGCTCTTTGTATGTGGTAATGCACTTCATGTACATGATTTAGTTGATTATGTAACTATTGAAAGTGAAAAAGCAGGTAAAAATGCATTGGATTATGTCCTGAATCCAAGAAAACCATCAAAACAAGTTCACGAAATTAAGTTAAATGAAAACATTAGATATGTTGTTCCCCAAATGATTGACTTTGAATACTTTGATGTCCCTATTGAATTATCGTTTAGAGTCACTAAAAAAATGAATAAGGGTATTTTCAAGTTGATACAAAATGATCAAATCATTATGACCAAAAAAGCTAAAAACTTAGCACCAGCAGAAATGGAAAAAATGAGCCTCAATCCAAATGTTTTGATTGATTCAAGCCCTTTAACCCTAATTCTTGAGGAGGTTGAAGCATGAGAGAAATGATTTGTATCGCTTGTCCAGTTGGATGTCATCTAACAATTGATGAAAATTTGCATGTTGAAGGAAATCTTTGTCAACGAGGTGAAAAGTATGCTATTGAAGAAATAACGCATCCTACACGTATCTTAACAACAACAGTTAAAACAACATGCTTGCTCAATCCAAGATTGAGTGTTAAGTCTAAAGATCCAATTCCAAAGGAACTCCTATTTGAAGCTATGGAAATTCTTAATAGTATAAGAATAGAAAATAATGTTAAAATAGGAGATGTAATCGTTAAAAATATTCTAAATACCGGTGTTGATATGGTAGCAACTAGAACTATCATAATAAATAAATAAAAAAGGGGCGGAAAATATGAAAAAATATATCATGGCAATTGATCAAGGAACAACGAGTACTAGAGCTATTATTTTTGATCATGAAAGTAATATTGTTGCAATAGCAAGCGATGAGATTTCACAAATATATCCTAAACCTGGCTGGGTTGAGCACAACGCAAATCAAATTTGGGTAAGTGTATTAGCTGTTATGGCTCGCGTCTTATTAGAAGCTGATGTTCATGCAGATCAAATACACTCAATTGGGATTACCAACCAAAGAGAAACGACAGTTGTTTGGGATAAAGTCACTGGCCAGCCCATCCATAATGCGATAGTTTGGCAATCACGACAGACAAGTCAAATTTGTGATGAGTTAAAAAAAACAGGTTACGATCAGCTATTTAGAGACAAAACCGGATTACTCATTGATGCTTATTTTTCAGGAACGAAAATCAAGTGGATTTTAGATAACGTCCCTGGAGCAAGAAAAAAAGCTGAAAAAGGTGAATTACTCTTTGGAACTATTGATTCCTGGCTAGTCTATAAATTAACAGGTAAAACACATATTACCGATTATACAAATGCATCAAGAACCTTAATCTATAATATTCATGATCTTAAATGGGATCAGGAATTATGCGAAATTTTAAATATCCCTATGTCAATGTTACCTGAGGTTAAATCATCTTCTGAAATATATGGTTACACTATTCCATATCACTTTTTCGGTGAGAAAGTTCCAATCAGCGGTATTGCTGGAGATCAGCAAGCTGCATTATTTGGTCAAGTATGTTTCGAAAAAGGTAGTGTAAAGAATACATACGGAACCGGATGTTTCATGTTGATGAATACAGGAGATAAACCAGTAAAATCTAGTCATGGTCTATTGACAACAATTGCTTGGGGTTTAAACAACAAAATTACTTATGCTCTTGAAGGTAGTGTATTTGTTGCAGGTTCTTCTGTACAATGGCTAAGAGATGGTATCAAATTAATAAGTTCAGCTTCTGAAACTGAGGAACTTGCTACTTCACTTGATAGTAATGAAGGAGTCTATATAGTTCCTGCATTTGTAGGATTGGGTACACCTTATTGGGATTCAGATGCTAGAGGTGCAATATTTGGATTAACACGTGGAACGAATAAGGAACATATTGCTAGAGCTACACTTGAAGCAATTTGTTATCAATCTATGGATGTGCTCCGCGCAATGGAAGAGGATACGAACATCCCTATTCAATCATTTAAAGTCGATGGTGGAGCGACTGTGAATAACTTTTTGATGCAATTTCAATCAGATATTTTAAATCTTAATGTTGAACGCCCTGTCATACAGGAAACCACCGCATTAGGCGCTGCATATCTTTCTGGATTATCTACTGGTTTTTGGGAATCTAAAGAAGAAATACAAACATCTTGGAAACTCCAAAAATTATTTAGTCCAAAAATGAAGGAGAAAGCAAGAGCAAAAAACATAAAAGGCTGGAAAATTGCTGTTTCTGCAACAAGACAATTCAAAAACAATGATTGATTTCTAACTTGATGTATTATAAAAAAGATAAAACTGGAGGTCATAAAAATGTTCATTTATGCGATGGAATATGATGAATTACTGCATGATTTCAAAAGACGAGTAATACTTAATGATAAACCTATTCTAATCATCCATATGATTGATAAAGTTTATGCATTTGATGATCGTTGTACACATTTGGGTTCTTCTTTGTCAAAAGGAATGATTAAAGATCATACTGTGGAATGTAAATCGCACCATGCTAAATTCAATATTGAAACTGGAGAAGTTATTGACAAAGCGCATATAGGATTTGTAAAAATGCCAACTAAACCAATAAATGTTTATGAGACTCAAGTTAATGAAAACAAAGTTTATGTGAAATTATAAAAAAAATAAAAACCAATCATAAAATAAAATGTACCCTATAAAACGGACTCTTTGAAAAAAGACCCGAGCTATAGGGTTTTTACTTTATAATAGAGATATATAGTAGTTAATGATTCTGCACTCTTTCTTATTTTTGCTAACTTCATATCATCATGTAAGATTTAAAGTGTATTAAGTTAGATTTTAATATCTTTAAGTCTTTACTCCTACAGATATGATACCTTATAACTCTATGCCGTTCAAATCAAACACAAAAAAAAGTAAGAGTATGAGACACCTCTTACTAAAAAGGGTATGGGTAATGTATAATTAAAGAATTTTCTTAGGATGAATTGAGTTTCCATTTACTTCTTCAATCATTTTTTCTCTAATATAATCGAGTAACGTTGTAATAAATAGAAAGATTAATACCATCAATACTGCAAATTGTAAATCAAAACTTATGATTGCATATGTGATGAAAAGCAAAGCTAAAAAGATATAGAATCCATATAAAAATTTCCCAAACATGGGTTTGTAACGTTTGAGTTGTTCATAATTATTCTTCTGTAATACGACAACAAAAACAATTAGAAAAATATAGCCAGTCATTCCACCATAAATGAAGAGTAATGAAGAATTCGCTATGGAATGATTACCTGGCAAGAAATAATTAATTGTCAAGTCTCCTGCATAATATACTAATGCAAAAGTACCGATTATCATTATAAACTTAATGATATTTTTCATTGATGTCAAATCCTTTCAAGTGTGTCAAGTAATAATCAGCTGTTAAGATCGATTTTTGACCATATTGCATATATAATCAATGCTTCAATAGAGGTATGATTACAGCCCGTGAATTAGCCCTATTCAAATCTTTAAAATTTTCCAATTAAAGCATTGACTATATATACAATTTAGCTTTTCGTATTAACTCCTAAAAATGAATAATATAAGTATAAAATTAAGTTGTTAATGTTTTTTGTATATGAAAATAAATAAAGGGATTGAGAAAAAAGTTAGATATTAAGAAATCTTTCACAAATTTATTCTGTGGTCATAACAATTGAATTTAAACAGCTATCACGAATACGAGCTAAATACTCAAAAATATTTCATGAAGAAGAATAGGTTTTCAGATGTTAATGAAAACAATAATTTGTGTAAATTTTTAGATTTTATTAAGTTGAAAATATGTTATAATGAACATGAGTTCATAGTTCATTAAAGCTCAACGTGTATTGGTAAATCAGAGTTGTGAAAACCTAATTCAACATGTGTTGGTAGACCTGAATTATGGAAACCTAATTCGACATATTCTGGTGTTCCTGAATTTGCAAAGTCTAGCTCAACGTATTCTGGTGTTCCTGAGTTAGCAAAATCTAACTCAACGTATTCTGGTGTTCCTGAGTTTGCGAAATCTAATTCAACATATTCTGGTGTTCCTGAGTTTGCGAAATCTAATTCAACATATTCTGGTGTTCCTG
>CAZVDQ010000007.1:0-1404 GCA_964625435.1 uncultured Mariniplasma sp. | reverse complement strand
AGTTAGCAAAGTCTAACTCAACGTATTCTGGTGTTCCTGAATTTGCGAAATCTAATTCAACATATTCTGGTGTTCCTGAATTTTCAAAATCAAGTGTTCTATTTCCGAAGGAACCGGATTCTTCTAATTGATATCTAAGTGAAACAGCAATTGAAACTACACAAATTAAAACTACTACTAAAATTTTTCTCATGGCTAATGCCTCCCTTTTATCTAATTGTATAACCAATTAGGTTAAAAAGACAGGGCGTATATGTCCTATTCTTATAGAAAATGGTTAAATTTTTATGAAATCTAAAGAACTTTGCATTTTCTTGGAGCGTTTACGTTCCGCAAGGAACATATCTCAAGAAAGCTTCACAGATAATGTTGTATCACTTAGACAATATCGAAGATACTTGAGTGGTGAGTCAGATGTTCCTTTCCAAGTCATACAACATTTAACAGAAAAAATCGGAGTAAAAACCGATAATTTACTGCGTGAGTTTGAAATTGCAAAGGTTGAAGAAACAGAATTGGTTAACAAATTATTTAATTTGGCAGTGAATTATGCACATGATGAATTCGTTGAGATTTCAAAAAGACTACCAATCAATCAAATCATCGATAAGAACAATCAGCTGATGTATCAACATAGTATAATTCTCGATAAATTTTATTCTCAACAAATTTCAAAGATTGAAACCGGATTACAAAATGCAAATTTAATTAACTATCCTGAAATTTTGGAATCACAGATTATCACTTCGATAGAAATGCTTGTCTTAAGTTCCTTAATTGATTTTTTGGAGCCGTCTCACCATGCTGCAATCATCAAAAAAATCCAAGATTTTATTGATGATAGATCCATTGTAATCAGTGGTGTGAATGAGAAAATATTTACCCATATTTTAGCTAAAATTTCTAAGTATTTTGGAGCGCATGAGGATTTTGATAATGTGTTGAAATTTTGTGAAATGGGTGTTGAAAAAAACTTAGAACTTAAGTCATACTATCTAATGGACTACTTCTATTATTACCAATCATTAGTTTATCATCGCTTAGAAAATTACGATAAATATGAACTAATGCTCGCAAATTGTTTTAGTGTTTTACAATTTGAAAATAACGAGAAAAAAATCGAGAAATTTACTCGATTGATTGAAGAAGATTTTAATATTAATTTTGCTCAATTTGTTGCTGATTATTTCACGAGAAAGAATAAAACTTTAGAATCTTCAAATGAGGAATAATCAAAGGTTGTGATGATTAAATGTCTATTTGTAAAATTTATTTAAAACCCAAAGAAGAATTGCGTATTTTGCAGGGGCACCCATGGGTATATAGTAATGAAATCGATCATATTGAAGGAACAATCCAAAGTGGAGAAATCGCTTATGTATATTTCAATAAAAATACCTTTCT
>CAZVDQ010000006.1:0-58920 GCA_964625435.1 uncultured Mariniplasma sp. | reverse complement strand
CATCAAGTAATCTATAACTACCATCAGGAAAAACCTTGACATCCAAATCATAGTCAATGTATTTGATAGCTTCACCATCATAAAGATAAGGGCTAGATAGGTTGCAATAAAAATAAACGCCCTCTTTTTTAAGCATACCAATGATATTAAACCAGTAATCATTGTAGAAATAGCATATTGCTGGCTCTTTTGTATGCCAGCTTCTGCCATCGCTTTCAATAACTTTTGTTCTATTGTTTGCTGTGACTAACACATGTTGATCTTGATATAAAACCACGGTTTTCTTCCATATACGATGCAGCTTTTTGTTATGTTTGTAACTGTGAATTTGCACAGTCATACCTGTTGATAATTTCATAAAACCACCTCAAATGATGTTTATATTATAACATTTTTTATGAACTCATGATATAAAAAGGCATGTTTTTAAAATATTACTCTTAAGTTCGAATCTTACTATAAATAATAAACAGTAATACTTATGAGCTCTTTACTTGATTAAATACATAAATCATCATAGAATGAGGTTGATTTATTTATGAAGGGAATGATTTTAATGGAAAATAGTAAAGTTGTCATTATCGGTACGGGATTCGTAGGAATGAGTTATGCTTATGCCTTAGTTAATCAAGGTGCTGTTGAAGAATTAATCTTAATTGATATCGATCATAACAAAGCTGAAGGTGAGGCGATGGATCTTAATCACGGACTTGCGTTTGCCCCAAGAAAAATGAGTATTAGAGCTGGAAATTATGATGAATGTAAGGAGGCCTCCTTAGTTGTAATTACTGCAGGTGTCAATCAAAAGGAAGGCGAAACAAGAATAGATTTATTGAATCGTAATGCTTCAATTATGAAATCAGTTGTCAAACAAATCATGGCTTCAGAATTCAAAGGTATTATTTTAGTAGCAACTAATCCTGTTGATATATTGACTTATGTCGTATGGAAGGAATCAGGATTACCTTCATCAAGAGTTATTGGATCTGGAACGCTATTAGATACGGCAAGACTGAGATATGAGATTTCCACTCAAATTTCAATCAATGTAAGAAATATCCATGCCTACATTTTAGGAGAGCATGGTGATTCAGAATTTGTATGTTGGTCTAATGCATATGTGGGAGCTAAACCAATAAAAGACGTTATTGAATCAATGGAAGAAATTACATTTGAAGATTTAGATAAGATATATTTAAATGTTAAAAATGCTGCTTATGAAATCATAAAAAGAAAGAAAGCAACCTATTACGGAATTGGTATGGCTTTGGTAAGAATAACACAAGCCATATTTAATAACGAAAACCGAATAGTCCCAATTTCAGTTTATAATGATGGTGCTTATGATTGCGATAAAGATATATATATTGGCTTACCTGCAGTCTTAAATAGAGATGGTGTTCATCATGTTGTTAAACTAAAACTAGATGAAGAGGAAGCAAATAAATTGAAATTCTCATCAAAATTTTTAAGAGACAACTTAGATCAGATGGATTTTTAAGACCTTATATAAATTAAAAAGTATGCATATAATTAAGATGCATACTTTTCTTTTTACTTTTATTAATTTATGAGGATTGCAAAGATTATCAATGTAACAATTGCTAACCAAATGAGAACAATAGGTATCGCGTAATACCATTTGATAGGTTGTCCTTCTTTCCAAATTGCTTTTGCCTTTTCTTCATATGATTCCCATATTTGCTTAGGAATCAATTTTATACAAAGCGTTATCAATATGGGTAAAATAATAATATCATCTAGGTAGCCTAAAACAGGTATGAAATCCGGAATAAAATCTATAGGTGATAACGCATAGCCAATAGCCAAAGCAGCCACGATCTTTGCATACCATGGAGTTTCTTCAGATATCAGAGCAATATATACCTGTGCTGTTTTTAATTTTAGATTCTTGATTTTTTCTTTGATTTTCATAATTATCCTTATTTTCTCACTTCATATTGATAATATCACAAATTGATATGTACTATGCTAAATAAAAAAGACGATTACTCGTCTTTGTTTTTTCATGTGTTGCATGACCTATTTTAATACAATTACGCACCCCTAAAGAAATTTACGCACCCTTACTTGATTTTTACGCACTCCCGCTAAAAGTTACGCACCCCTGTAATATTGTGTCTTGTCATCTCTTAGTTTATCATGTTTTTCACTAAAAATATAGCGTGTTTTACTCTGTTTCTTACGGAGTTGCTTTTTCAAGCAACAAAAAAAGCAAGATTCATCTGAAATCTTGCTCTTATCAACACGGATGATAACATGAGAATAATACAATATAACTACCATACATAATGAGACTAAATTACTAGTTAATGTACTCTGAAAAGGGAAATTCTAGAAGTTCTAGTTCTTCAACAGTAAGAATTTTATCTTCAAGTAAATCAAATCCATGATACAACGTATTATTAAATATTACTGAACAAGGACTACATGCATAGGCAGTATATGTATCACCTTTAGAATCTGTATATAACCTTGCTGCTCCAGGAGTATTCCACAATCCATCATCCTTATTTTGCTTACAAACAGTTGTAAATAGTTCCCCATTAACTTCAATTGATTTAACGCCGATATAATCATATGTTACCTCGATCTCGTTTACAATCCGTGGCTCTTCTGCTTTGCACGATGATAGGCCTAATACTAGAAATACTATTAATAACATTGCTATTATTTTCTTCATAATACACCCTCTTTCTATCAAGTTCACTAATATGGACTTAATTCTAAATCTTCAAATATTTCATCAGCTTTACTAAACACGCTATATGACAAATCTTCATCCCATTCACCATTGACTAAACCCGAATAGCTTTGGAGACAAAGGACTTGGCGAGTTGGGTATCCATATGATGGATTATAAACAAATGCAGTTACTGTTGCTCCAGAATCTCCAAGTATAGCAATATAATCACATTTAACAAACCCATAGAGCCAGATATCTTCAACTTGATCGCTATAATATGTATTTAGAACAGTTCCAGACTGTTTGCCTGATGTACTGCCGAAAGCAGTTATGGTCATATTTTGCACAATTGTAGCACTTAATGTGGTAGTACTAGAGATAACATTCGTATAATAATCGGTACCTGTCATAAAATTATATGATGGAAGCCAATTATTGTACCAACTATCACGCAACTCAACAAATGCAGCATCTGAATGAGAATAATTCTCAAACTGTATTTGTCGAACGTCTCCACACATGAAAAACACATTATCGCATCTAACATCATTCCCTGAAGATATGCCACCATGACCTGTTGTAACAAATCCATCATCTCCATTTGAATCTCGAGCAGCAAACCCAACTGTTACATAATAAGTCTCAGTACTTATAAATATGGCAGCTGAGGTGCCTGGTGTTGCATGATTGGTGGTTAATCGAGTACTGATACCATTTGAAACCTTTTTAAAGATAATATTGTCTAGATATGTCAGAGATTCTACAAGTTCTTTGCTTACATCATTTACGCTAAACAAGGTAACTATAATCGTGTTATCTTCTTCTGAACGGGCAACTGATTTTACAATACTTTCCTCCATTAAATGTTCTACAACTTTTAGATCATCATTGATCTCTTTGAGAGAATATTCAACTTCCTTTATAACAAACTCATTACTTATTACATTATTTTTTTTGAAATTTTCTGTTTTCCCATTGACAACATTTAATACAATGTTTCCAGATTCATCAAAATATGCTCCTGCAAACTCTTGGTCAAAATAGGAATCATTTTTTGAATTTTGAATGAGTGTTGAATATTCTTGTAGTAACATAGCTTGCCTTTCAAATTTCTCAGCAGAGTATGCCTTAGACAAAACTGCAAAACTTGAGCTGCTAAATATCAATAGTACAAACAAAAATATGATTAATAATTTTTTCATATTATTTCCCCCTTTTCCTTTTTTACGGCTTCATTTTATCATTAATAGTCACCAAACACAATATCGTCACATGAAAGTAAATTATAAATCAATGAATACTAGAGATTGATAATCGTGTAAATGGTTAGGTAATCGTGTAAATGGTTGGGTAATCGTTAAAAGGTAGAACTCGAATATCAAAAAAGCCCTGAAAAAGTTCTACTTTTAACCTCTACATGACATATGGTATTTTGAATATAGGAAGAAAACCCCCTTTCTGCATGAAAAAAAGGCTTGATACGATTGTATCAAACCTATGCTTCTGAACTGTGTAAGACTACCTATTTTGATACGTTTTAGCACCCCTACTAAATTTACAGCACCCCTGCTGATTTTACGACACCCCTAATGAAATTTACAGCACCCTGCAGAATTCAATGTAAAAAAAGGTCAACTGTCGAAAACGACTGTTTAAAATGCCCTATTCAGTCCAAAGAATTAATTCCCTTCCCACGGTAGGTATTGTGCATCTTCATGACTATATCCAACATAATCAACATCCTCAAAAGGAGTGTATACTAAGTCTACATATGTGCTTAGGGCAGGAATAATGAATACGTAGTTTTGGTATTGTGCATAATAAAGGAAATAATTACTTGGTCCCGAATTAAGAGTGTCTTGATATATGAATGCTTGATACGCTGATTCTCTAGAATTATACTCCACAACGGTATAAGTAACATGATTAAATGGTATAAGTCTTATACTTTCAATCTTTAAATCAAGTCGATTATAAGCTTCGTGATACTCTACAATATATTCTTTGGTTTCTTCTCGGAAAATATACCCTCCGTTATCAAGCATCATCTGTATTAATGGGTGATATTCCACTTCTCCTGAATAGAATAACTTGTACTGAAAATTCGCTTCAAAATCATAATGTCTCATAAATCCAGGAAATGTCGATGTTGTACTATGATACATTTCCAACACATAATTCTCTACTTTATAGATAAAAACAATGTCGTTCACATAGTAACTATAGTCTTGCCTGTCTTGATAAAATGAATTTATATCTTCGCTGACCACTTCATAAATGATTCCATAATCTTCACTTAACGGATCGCTGATGGATTTTGCGGAAATGAATATTACATCAAAATCCATAACTGAAATACTGATATCTTCAAGTAAATATCCAGCATCCGTCAACTCATCAAAGAATGACTCTTCTTCCGTTTCGCTTGTAAAGTAAAGGTAATATTGATCGTTCGTCTCAAACTCATAATGTCTCATAAATCCGGGAAATGTCGAAGTCGTACTATGATACATTTCCAACACATAGTTCTCTACTTTATAGATAAAAACGATGTCGTTTGCATTGTAGCTGTAGTCAATTCGGTTTTGAAAGAATAATTCAGCATCATTCGCAGACACTTCATAGATAATTCCATGATCATCGCTCAATGTATCGCTGATCGATTTGGCCGAGATCAAGGTTTCGTCAAAACCGAGATCTGGAATACTCATATCCTCAAGGATGTATCCTGCTTCCGTCAGATCATCATAAATAGTCCATTCTGGTATTTTCTGTGTGCAACCAGTAAGTATCAATATGAATATAATACATATTATAGCTTTTTTCATATTAGTACCCCCATTTCTTTATTTATAGTTTCATTTTATCAGTAGTATTCAATAAGTGCAATAATGTTTATGGAATTTAATTTACAATTCGTTCATACATGAATTAATCGAAATCGTGTAGAATTTCAGTCTAATCGTGTAAATTTAGAGGTAATCATGTAAATTCACTTCAAATCGTGTAAGCACCTGTTCCTTTATCGAAATTCTCATCATGTTTTTACATCTTTTTACAGCGATTCTTGAGTGGCAAAATACTAGAAGCCCCCATTTAGCGCAAAAAAAAGGTCTGACACCTTTGTATCAAACCTATGCTTATGTTCTGTGTTGTCATTACGGTGTTTATCATGATTTTCACTAAAAATATAGCGTGTTTTACTCTGGAGTTATATCAAGTTTACTTTTTGTGCACTAGAAGCTTACAACTCTTAGCACAATCGACATAATACTTTAGTTTGCTCTTGACAGATACAAACTGGATCGCATTTCGCAAATGGCGGTTGATTTAACCTCAGAAGTTTCAAATGACGGTAACCGTAAGTAACAAAAAACTACTGCACTGCTATGGTTTTCTAGGACACATAGGTACCACCCTAGATATAAAAATAGCATAAAAAGTCACTGAAAAACTGTTGAAATCATGACGATTTATGCTCAAATATTGATTAAAATATAAAAAGTTTATCTCCACTTGTTCGCTAAATGGCGCCATTAAGCCACTTTTGAACATAGAAATAAACTCGGTATAATTAAGGTGTGTTGCATGACCTATTTTAATACAATTACGCACCCCTTGCAGAATTTACGCACCCCTAGTGATTTTTACGCACCCCTACTAAAATTTACACACCCCTTAGAAAACGTCTCTTAATGTTAGAGTTCAAATCTCATTATCTCCGTTGGATTGCATTACCTATTTTGATACAATTACGCACTACTTCTGATTTTTACGCACCCCTACTGAAAAACTGATCACCACTTTAAAAAGAGGATCAAATTTGATGGTTTTTCTTCTAAAAAGGGTACACTGTCAAAAATGACTGTTGAAACTACCCTATAAAGTGCAAGATAGATCGAATTTATGAGTTGATTACATCAACTTCATCATACATTTCATATGCAACATCACCCATGATTGCATTTAATACTTCTGATTGAGTATAATGAGGATAAGTAATTTTCAATACCAAGTTTTGATATTGTACAAACATATAACTATAGGCAGAAGCCGGAAAAAAAAGATCGGCTTGATTTTCATAAACTAAAATTGCGTCATCAATGCTATTTACTTCAATAACTATAATAGTCGATTTTACATTTCCATCACGAATTTCATAAGCTTGTCTTATATGAATATTTAGGTAAGTCAATCCATTAGGCTCTATCAACTCTCTATCTGTATAACTACTTTCTAAAGTAGCACCATTTTCTAATAATGCAGAAATGATTGGTGGATAAACTAAATCACTAGTATAAAACATGTAATACTGATAATTAGCTTCAAATTCATAGTTTCGAAGGAAACCCGGAAATGTTGAGTTAGTAGTTTGATATACCTCCAAAACATAATTGTCTAGCATATAAATAAATATAATGTCATTCTCCATCGTGCTGTATTCTTTTCGATTCTCAAAAAAAGTAGCTAATTTGTCTTCATCTTCTATATCATATATATATCCATAATCAACGCTCGATTCATCTTCAAAAGTATAAATGTTATTAAAAGTCACGTTTATGGATGAAAATTGATTGTTGTAATACAATAATTGATCTTCATAGTTACCGTCACCTAGATTAATACCGTTGGTGATTGAAAAGCCTGCTTCAATCATATCAGAAGGAAATGTAGATTCAACTCGTTCAGTTGTGCATCCTATTAAAATTATCTGAATTATAAAAATTAATAATAAAATAGATATTTTTTTCATTTTATCACCACTCATACGACTTAGAGTTATAAACAACAAAATAGATTGTTGCACTATCGTAAAAATTATCAATATACTCATATATAAGAACATTTTTATATTTCTTCCAGCTCATCGTTGTTGGAAAATCGCCATATGGAAAATGCTCACTAGGCAAAGCTCCTTGTTTTCCGGCCCAACGACCATCATACAATTGAATCATAAAGTGAAAATCATCTTTAACACCATCATAAGGACCATCATCATCTGGCTCTGTATAGAAACCATTTCCCGTTGTATTAACGATATTACCTACTCTAAATGCAATTCTGTATTCATAGGTTTGTATATTTGCATAACCAGAAGTTAATATTCTTGTATCATAAAAACTTTGTTGTCTTATTGTATATAGCACTGAAGGGATAATAACTTCATAAAAATATGTTTCAGTAACTTGTATTCCATCAAAATCAATAGTACCCGTTGGCGAAGATATATTTAACTTACCATCAATTTTTCTTAAAGCATAATTGAAACAATTTAAATTTGTGGATGAACTTCCATAATAAGAAGGAGCACTTCCATAGTTAGAATTTATGATTAATCCATATACATCAATCGTAAAATAAGGACTATTATATTGATCAGCATTTTCAGAGATGAAATTCATATATTTTAAGTTTGAAGTCCCCAATAAAATGAATTGTGGTGATAATTCCAAAAGAAGCTTGGTGTCTTCATTACTTACATGATTGTCAAC
This sequence comes from uncultured Mariniplasma sp., assembly GCA_964625435.1. GTDB lineage: Bacteria > Bacillota_I > Bacilli_A > Acholeplasmatales > Acholeplasmataceae > Peloplasma. The sequence goes on along the minus strand of CAZVDQ010000006.1, from coordinate 50,721 downwards.
TTCATCGGTAATATCATATACAATATTTTCGGAATTGATTGTCGGTTGAGATATTAATGCTTTGGTATAGGACGAAAAACCATCAATTGAATCGAAATCAGATGAAGTAATTTCTGATAAGGGTAATTTAGAGTTTACATTGCTCTGATATCGGTTGAGATACAGTTTTGCATCTAAAACAGTAATGTTCGACCCAGTCAATTCATCAAAATTCAATTCCAGAATACTATATGAATGATATTCAGATAAATACACGGGTGTGTTTTGGAAGGGGTAGTATCTTTGTTTTGCGACCGTTAGAATATCCGTATCATATCCTTCATAGGTATCTTTCACGATGGTTTTGTCTCTGATGACATCATTTTGAGAAATCAACGAATATGAAATACCACCTATTAAGCTAACAGGATAAACCGTGTTTTCATTGTCAAGAAACTCATCATCTACAATTAATGAAAACTCGTATAAGTCTTTTCCTAAATCATGAACTGTCACATCGACTTTAAAGGAAATGTTACCTGTACTGTCCAGTAAATAATAATCACTTGTTTGAAATATAGCTACATTGGCAGCATCAACGAAATAAAACGTGTCCTCCATATTTTTTAATGCCAATTCGTCCGAAAATACAGAGAAATTTACTTGTCTACTTGATTCAGGTGATGTGAGTAAATATGTTGCGTTTAGCTTACTGTTTTGAGGGATGATTCCGAGTTGATTACCCAGATTGTTTGTATATGTTGCATACACATTTTTTCCATCAGAAATGTAAGATCCACCTATCGATTTACCACCAAAGTAATCAATATCCATACTATACAAATCATAATAATTCACACGAACCATATTATCAACGGAACTCGTTGTCGGTAGTTCCACTTGATAGTTGCTGTTCGTGGTCGTATATTTTGTCGTTTTCAGATCATATGCCAATCCTTGATCAAATTCAACATATCCGTTTTCATATGCATTAAAATAATGAATTGGATTGGTATAAAATTCAAATCGATAGATGTCGTTTCCCAATGAATACACTTTTCTGTTCTCAGTCCGCATATCAAGTAATTCTTCTTTAAATTCAGAATTCGCAAACACCTGAGTAGAGTTCATTAAAAATAGTATTAAAAACGATAAAACCAGCATTACTACTTTTTTCAAATGGTTCCCCCCTTTTCTTTATTTATAGTTTCATTTTATCAGTAATATTCAATAAGTGCAATAATGTTTATGGAATTTAATTTACAATTCGTTCATATATGAATTAATCGAAATCGTGTAGAATTTCAGTCTAATCGTGTAAATTTAGAGGTAATCATGTAAATTCACTTCAAATCGTGTAAGCACCTGTTCCTTTATCGAAATTCTCATCATGTTTTTACATCTTTTTACAGCGATTTTTGAGTGGCAAAATACTAGAGGCCCCATTTAGCGCAAAAAAAGGTCTGATACCTTTGTATCAAACCTATGCTTATGTTCTGGTGCGGACGATGAGACTTGAACTCACACGGCATTATATCTGCCACATGCCCCTCAAACATGCGTGTCTACCATTCCACCACGTCCGCAATTAAAAAAGGTGCGAGCACCTTTTTAAGTAGTTATTCAACAGCGATGATGTATGAGTATACATCCTGTTTTCCTTCAATCAAGTCAACCTCAATATCAGGATTTAGCTTCTTAGCATGTGCAACAATTTGTTCAATTTCATCTTCATCTGCATCATTGCCAAAGAAGATTGTTACAATTTCACGATTTTCATCAATCATATCTTCTAATAATGTTTTTGCTGTATCAAATCTCACGGGTTCTGAAACTAAAATTTCGCCTTTAGTAATTCCAATGAAGTCACCCTTTTTAATAGCAACACCATTAAGTTCTGTATCACGTACAGCATAAGTAATTTCACCTGAGCGCATATTTGAAACAATATTCATCATTTCTTCGAAATTGTCATCTAATTCTTGTGTTGGATCAAATGCCATCAATGATGCATAACCTTGAGCAATACTTTTCGTTTTTAGGACTCTGATCGAACGATCAGGACATAAATCTAAAGTTTGTTCTGCTGATAAAATAATATTTTTATTATTAGGTAAAATGATAATGTTTTCTGAATTAAGTGATTCTACGGCCTTAACAAAGGATTCTGTTGATGGATTCATTGTTTGACCACCATCAATAATCAAGTCAACGCCTAATTCTTTAAATGATTCCTTAATGCCTTCGCCAGATGCAACTGCAATAATAGCAAATTTAGCTGTTGGTTTGGTTGGCATAGCAATTCCATTAGATTGATTAGGTACAACATCACTCATGATTGTCGAGTGTTGCAAGCGCATATTTTCAATCTTGATTGTTTGAATGTCTCCATACTTTTGAGCTAGAGTTAAAGCAACTCCAGGTTGATTTGTATGAACATGAACCTTAAGTATATCATCATCAGTCACAACAACTAGTGAATCACCCATTTGTGATAATGGATCTTTCATGAAGTTTTCATTAAACTTTTCAGGTTTATGTAATTTAACAATAAATTCTGTACAGTAACCGAACTTAATATCAAAATCACCAAGATTTTCAGCACCATGATAATGTTCTTTTTGTTGTGGTGCAAATTGAGCTTCTAGTTCATTAAGCATATTTCCTTCTAAAGCCATGATCCAACCTTCAATGATTTTGACAAATCCTGCTCCACCACTATCTACAACGCCTGCTTCTTTTAAAACAGGTAGTAAATCTGGTGTTCTTATTAATGTTTCTTTTGCTTGTTGAAGATAGAGTGCTAACACTTCTTCAACGCTATTTAAGTTAGATTGTTCACGGAGTACTTTTTCTGCAGATTCTCTGACGACAGTTAATATAGTTCCTTCAACAGGATCCATCACCGCACGATATGCCATTTGATAACCTCCAACAAGTGCTTGAATAAATTCTTGCACTGTTGCAGATCCATTATCAATTTTAGCTATTTCACTATAAACACCACGGAAAAATTGGGAAAGAATAACACCAGAGTTACCTCTTGCTCCCATAAGTAGTCCACGTGATAAAATTTTTGAAATATCGATAATAGATTGAGAATCTAAAGTATTAACTTCTTTAATGCCTGCCATCATCGTCATCTGCATGTTAGTTCCTGTGTCCCCATCGGGTACCGGAAATACATTTAAGTGATCGATTTCTTTATGATTGTTTTTTAAGTTTACTGCTCCGTTAGTAACCATTTTCTTAAATAGAGTTCCACTGATAGCTTGATTCGCCATTTATAAATCCTCCCTCGTATTTGGAAAATTGATGTATATTTAAATTAAGATAAATTGATTGGTTTAAAGTAATACATTTTAACACTTTTACAGTATAGCATTATTGATTTTAAAAAGCAATATATATTATAACCATAATAATTACACAAATATTATACCATATACCATTAAAAAAGAAGCATTTTTGAAATATAGACAAGAAATCAGAATATTTTATGTTTTTTCTTCATATATTATGTATATTCTGGTTGCTTTTTCAATTTTATTATGTTAAATTAGATTGTGCAGTTAGGAGTGAAGAATATGGCTGAATGCTACGTAACAGGAAAAAAGACAATTTTTGGTAATAAACGCAGTCATGCGTTGAACGCGACTCGCCGTACATGGAAGAGCAATCTTCAGACCGTACGGATCAAAGATGAAAGTGGAAAAATCATTAAAGTGAAAGTTTCTGCTCGTGCTTTAAAAAAGAACAATTTAGAACGCGTTTAAAATAAAAAAGGCAGAAGCCTTTTTATTTTTTTTGTTTTTTTGAAATAACTACTAATACTTTGCCCTCATGGACATGAACGTATCCAGCAGATTCAACGATTTCATTACTGATGCAAAGTGGATCATAAGGTAACAATCGATATTCATTTAAGTTATACTTAAACCCGTCCAAAGATAGAATTGCTTTTGGATACCCAAAAAAAGTATTATAATCCTGATTTTTTAATTCATGCACACCTTTTTCTAAAAGAAAGAGTGTGCTATTTTCATCTTTAATAACCATCTCTGGAAACTCATTAAAGAACATTGTATGCACCATAAAATGTTCAATTCTCTCTCCACCAATTCCACCAATTAAATATAGCTCATCAGGATTGACTTTAGTTGCTTCAACCAAAGCCTGATGTGTGTCAGTAACATCTTTGACAGGATTAAGTCTTACAACGTTTAAATTGAGTAACATACTATGATTATTTAATGAATCAAAATCACCAACTGCTAAATCAATTTTAATTCTTTGTTTATAGAGACTATTGACTGCTTGATCAACAGCAATGATGTAGTCACTTTCTAAAAGAGGAATTACTTTTCTAATATCCTTGGGGGTTGGATGCGTAATAACTAATACTCTCATTTGAGTGACTCAATTCCTGTTTTTCTGTCAGCCATGTTGAATAAATAGCTTCCAACAACAACAATATCGACACCTACTTTTTTGCACAACTCAATTGTTTGTTGGTTGATACCCCCATCAACTTCGATTTCAAATGTTAGATTTCTTTCATTACGTATTCTCACAAGGTCTTTGACCTTGATTAGCATATCGTTCATGAATGATTGTCCACCAAATCCTGGTTCAACAGTCATTACCAAAATTAGATTTGCATCTTCAATATATGGCAAAAGACGATCAATTGATGTCTTAGGCTTAATAGAAAGACCAAGATTAATATGATGTGACTTTATAGATTCTATGGTTTTATTTACATCGTTTGCTTCAACATGAATTGTAATAAATTCAGGTTTACTTTTAGCAAATCCACTAATCCATTTTAATGGGTCAGTAACCATCAAATGAATATCCAATGGTAAAGATGTTTGTTTAGCAATCTGTAATGAGATTGCTGGTCCAAAGGAAATATTCGGAACAAAATGACCATCCATAATATCCAGATGCACATAATCTGCTGTTTTTATACTATCTAATTCAACCTTAAGTTGACTAAAATCAGCAGTTAGAACTGAGGGTGCTATTTTCATAAAATCCTCCTTTAATATTTATCTTTCTGATTTTTAACTTCGTGACAAAACTGAACATAATTTTCATATCTGGATGCGAGAATTTCACCTTTTTCTACAGCATGTTTAACTGCACAATCAGGTTCACTCAAATGTAGACAACTTGATTTAAATCTACACCCTTCACTCAACTTCACAAAATCAGGATATAGCACTTTAACTTCATCCACATGAAAGATCAAAAATTCAATTTTGGAAAAGCCTGGAGTATCAACAATATATCCTCCATTATATTCATATAATTCTGTATGTCTGGTGGTATGTTTACCACGTCCGAGAGCTTTAGAAATCTCTTGGGTTTTTAATTTTAATTCAGGCATCATTGCATTGAGCAATGTTGATTTTCCAACACCAGTTTGACCTGCAAGAACTGTTAGTTTATCTGTAAATATATGTGCAAGAACATCAATTTCAATCTTCTGTTTACTATTCACATAATAAATTTCATAACCCATTTGATGATAGTACTCTAGATCTTTTTTTAGGTCAGATAATTGACTTTCTTCAATTAAATCAATCTTAGAGATAATTATGACTGGTTCCAAATTTTCTTGATTTAAAATGATTAAAAATTTATCTAAAAGATGAAAACTAAAATCAGGATTCACTGCTGAAAAAACAAGTAAAACCTGATCAAGATTACATACATCAGGACGCATTAAATCATTTTTTCTAGGTAGAATTTCAATGATCAAAACTTGATCCTCAGAATCATCATAGGTCACATAGTCTCCAACTTTGGGACTGACTTGCATGATCTTCGTTTCTTTTTTTGTTCCTTTTGTCGTTTTACGATAGAAAGTGTTATCTTCTTCTAATTTCATGTATCGTAATTTCCCTCGTGCAAAAGCAATAACCTCCACTTTTGTTTCAAGGTCTATTAATGTATATTGATTTGCTATTAATCTCTTTATAAAACCTTTTTTCAAATTTTCCTCCTACAGTTTTTGACTTCTTAACTGCCCGCAAGCAGCATTGATATCATGGCCTTGCTCTTTGCGCAAGGTAACTTGAATGTTGTGTTTTTTTAACGTGTCATAAAAATGTACCATGGTCTCTCTAGATGAGCGTTTATAAGGTGCTTCTATAACTTCATTATAGGGAATTAGATTGACATAAACATTCAATCCTCTTAAAACTTGTACGAGTTCTAATGCTACCTTTTCAGTATCATTGAACTGATCAATTAAAATGTATTCAATAGTTACTCTTCTATTGGTTACACTTAAGTAATATTTGATGGCACTGATCACATCTTCAACAGGATATTTTTGATTGATTTTCATTAATTTTGTACGTATTTCATTATTTGGTGCGTGCAAACTTATCGCTAAATTCACTTGCAATCCCATGTGTGCATATTCACGAATTTTAGGTACGATACCACTTGTTGAAACTGTAATATGTCTTGCTCCTATTGCCAATCCTTTCGGATGATTGATGGTGTGTAAGAAACGCATCAATTCTTCATAATTATCAAAAGGTTCACCAATACCCATAACAACAATATAGGATATTCTTTCTTCAAGCAAACGCTCAGTCTCAATGATCTGAGCAATGATTTCTCCAGCAGTTAAATCGCGCTGTTTTTTAAGCATTCCAGAAGCACAAAAAGAACACCCAATATTGCAGCCAACCTGTGTTGTTACACATATTGAATTACCGTAATGTTGTTTGATTAAAACTGATTCAATCAAATGCCCATCATTCAAACTATATAAGCATTTCAGAGTTCCATCATTGCTTACATGCTTTAAGACAAGTTCAAGAGCCTGGATTTTAAAGTTTTTTTCAAGCAAATCAACCACTTCAGATGGCAAATTAGCCATCTCTTGAAAGCTGGTTACTTTTTGTCTATAGAGCCATTGCCATATTTGGTCAGCTCTGAATTTTTTTTGATTATTTTCTAGTAGAAATGTGACTAACTCTTCATGAGTTAGATCGTAGATTAGCATGATATCACCCATAGTTTATTATACACGAAAACCAAAAGATAACGAAGAAAAACCTGAGTGTTCAGGTTTTTAATTTCTAATCGTAGCTTGATAGCTAAAACTCAAGCGATTTGTTATTTTTTTCATTAACTGATCGACATCAACACTTTCAAGTGTCTTTTCAATATCATTAAAAACAAGGTGGAATGCAATTGATTTTTTACCTGATTCAATATGAGATCCTTGATAGATATCAAAAACATCTATTTGAACCAGATTTTTTCTAGCTGTTTGCTTAATCATTTGGATTAAATCATCAGCATTAACACTTTGGTCTAAAACGATGGCCAAATCACGCTCAATCTGAGGATATTTGCTAACCGGTTTATACACCAAAGGAGTTGAAAAATCTAATAAAGGAGCTAAATCAATATCAACAACAATTGTTGTTTCAATGCCTAATCGTTTAACTTCATCAGGGTGTAATTGAGCAATCTGTCCAATCACTTTATCCTGATAAACAACATTTGCTTGACGATATGGATGATATGCATCGATGTGATTTGTAGGAACATACGTAAATGTGATATCTAAGGGATTAAAGACGCTATCAATGAGTCCTTTTAAAATATGAAAATCTGGTTTGACTTCCTGTTTTTTCCAAGGATTCTTATGCCAAGTTCCACTCATTGCTACACCTAGATGTAAGGTTTCCAGTCCTTTAGCAAAGCAATTTCCAATTTCAAAAACAGCAACAGAACTTAATTGTCTTGATTGATTGAAGCTGACAACTTCTAGCAATCCATGAACAAGACTTTGTCTTAATGTCTTCTTATCTTCTGATAATGGCATCAAGACAGATACTGCATCACCTAAATTTTGATAACGATGAACTTCACTAGGTTGGATTAAACTATAACTAATAATTTCATTTAAACCTAGATTGGCAAAATGATGACGTAAAGCTCTCAATCTTTTTTGCTTGAATGTTAATTTACCTTCCGCAGGTTGATCAATTGTTTTCATAGGAATCTTATCTAAACCATAGATACGTGCAATTTCTTCTAATAAATCTGCTTTAATTAAGATATCTTTTCGATAACTTGGTGCTCTAAGTTCATATGTATCTTTTGATACAGCATATTTATAATTATATGCATCAAAAAATTGTAATAACTTCTTTTCAGGAATGACAACACCAAGTTTTTCATTGAAATATTTTTTTTCTACTGAAATGATTGGATTTTCAATTTCATGATGAATAAATCCATTCACACCTGATGAAACCTTTGCATCAGCAAGTTCAATTAAAAGCTCTGTTGCGCGTTCAAGTCCTAAAATTACTCTTTGGTCATCTATTCCTCTTTCAAAACGTAAAGATGCATCAGATTTAAGATTTAACCTTTTACTCGTCTGTGAAATACGTTTGGGATCAAAATATGCAGCCTCTAAGATGACACGTTTTGTATCATCATCAATCATCGTGTTATGTAGTCCCATAACTCCAGCGATTGCGATAACTTCTTCATTGTTAGTAATAACTACATCTTGATCATTTAGAACTCTTTCTACTCCATCAAGTGAAACTATTTTTTCGCCATGTTTTGCATCACGTACAACAATATGATTTGTTTTAACTTTATCAGCATCAAACATGTGCAATGGTGTGCCATATTCTAAAAGAATATAATTACTGATATCAACAACATTGTTTATAGGTTTTAAGTCATTTGCTAATAATGCAGATTTTAGCCACCAAGGAGATTCTTTGATTATTAAACGCTCAAAATAGCGTGCATAATATCTCGCACATCCATCTGTGCTAATTTCAATTTTTGTTGGATTTACATTTTTTGTTTCAGTAATTTGATATTCAGGTAAAGTAATCTTCTGATTTGTCATCGATGCCAAATCATACGCAAAACCTAAAACTGAAAGTAAATCTCCTCTATTAGGTGTCAAACCTAGCTCCATAGCCCAACCTTCTAATGATAAAGCTTTTAATCCTTCTGTACCAATAGGTTTGGGTGAACTAAAATAATAGATTCCATCCTGAAAATCTTCAGGTATGTACTTATCATCTAATCCTAATTCCTTAAGGGAACAAATCATACCGTTGGATTCAACACCTCTAATTTCAGTAGCTTTTATCTTGAAATCACCGGGTAAAACAGTTCCAACTTGAGCTACGATCACATATTGATCTTTTGCTACATTTTCAGCACCACAAACAATTTGATCAACTCGGTCACCCAAATCGACAGTTGTGACATGCAAATGATCTGAATCTGGGTGATCTGTACATGTTAAAACGCGTCCAACAACTAATTTTGTTGCAGGATTCAAAGGACCAAAAGATTCAACTTCAATGATTTTTTGATTCGTAACTTCTAATATATTTTCTGGAATTTTAATCCATTTTTTGAGCATGTTTTCAGTGATTCTCATTGTCCTACCCCCTTAAATTGAGCAAGAAACCGAAGGTCATTTGTATAGAAGTGACGAATATCGTCAACATGATATTTTAAGATAGCTATTCTTTCAATACCAATACCAAAAGCAAACCCTTGATAGATTTCAGGATCATATCCACCCATTTTTAAAACATTGGGGTGAACTTGACCTGCACCAAGAACTTCAATATATCCAACAGTTCCATCTTTTTTAATATAAGAGACATCAACTTCAACACTAGGTTCAGTGAATGGAAAATATGAAGGTCTTAAACGAATTTCTCTTTCAGCACCAAATAAATGTCTGATCATTTTCAGTAAAGCATCTTTTAAATTCGCAAAATTAAGACCTTTTTCAATAACAAGTCCTTCCATTTGCATAAATTGATGACTGTGTGTAGGATCATCGTTATCTCTTCTATAAACCTTACCAGGGCATATAATTCTTAAGGGTTCACCCTTCTTTTCTAGCATTGCTCTTGCTTGAACAGGAGATGTATGTGTTCTAAGTAACGTTGTTTCATCAACGTAAAAGGAATCCTGCATAGCTCTTGCGGGATGATCTTTATCCAAATTCATCATTTCAAAATTATAATAATCATTTTCAAGTTCAGGACCTTCAGCTACTTCATAACCTAATCCAACGAACAGGTCTTCAACATCTTCAATCACTTGATTGAGTGGATGAACACTGCCTTGATAAAATTGATAACCTGGTAAGGTAACATCAATCTTTTCTTTTTCAAGTGTTTTTAGTAGCTCAATATTCTCAAAATCGGTCTTTTTAATAAGCAATGCTTGTTCAATCGCTTCTTTTGTTTCATTGACCTTTTGTCCAAATGCTGGTCTTTCTTCTGGTGATAGCTCTTTAAATTTCCCCATCATGAGGGAAACCTCACCCTTTTTACTTAAATATTGGATACGAATCATATCCAATCTCTCTAAATTTTCTGCTTTTTCCACTTCCAAAAGCGCTTTAATCCTCAATTCATCTAAATGTTTGATCATAGACTCATCTCCTATTTTTGAATAAAAAAAGTCCTTAGAAATGTCTAAGGACGAATAATTTCGTGGTACCACCTTAGTTCTAGAGAAGTCTCTAGCACTCAATATCCTTAACGTGGATGAAACGGATGTGATTAGCACCTCTCCAAGAAGAATTCATTAAACCCACTTGACATAGTTTCCACCGTTCTATGCTCTCTAAACAAGTTTTTGTTTAACTACTAGTTCCTATCATCGATTTTTAATTTCTTCTAGATGCTAAAATTGCTAAGAATCTTAAAAGTTCAATATATATCCAGACAATTGTTACCATTAAACCAACAGCAACAACCCATTCATATGATTTATCTGCTCCACTTTCAACAATCATTTCAGCACGATCAAAATCAAGAGTCAACATTAAAGCACCAAAAATAATTAAGATACCTGTAATTCCCAAAGCCATAGGTTCGCTAATTGAAACACCACTACCGAACAAGCCCAATAATCCAAATACAATAAAAAATACAAGGAAGGCTAATAAGACACTATACATGATTTTTCTAAATCTTGAAGTGACACGAATCGTTCTGCTTGAGTATAAGAAAAGCATGACAGTAAATATTGATGCAGTGCCAATAACGGCTGCAACTGCAACACCTGGATAAAATGTATTTATCAATGTTGTTATGACACCAAGTAATACACCCTCAGATAATGCATAAAGCAAAGCAAAAGGCATCGCTAAGCGGGGGCTTACGGATGCTACAATAACAGAAATCAAAGCAACAACCAAAGAAACTATCAGCAATGGATAAAGTGTTTCAATTGGAATATATGAAATTGCTAAATATCCAGAAATAACAGCTGTAATTAATAATGTTGCTGTTTTAGATATTATACCACGATAGGTCGCTGATTCAGCACCTACATAAGATTCACTACGCTCAATATTTCTAAATACGGGGTTTGAACTCCTCATCACTTTCCATCTCCTTAATCGGTTTCAATATCATTATATAATAATGTCTATTTAAAGTGCAAATAATCCAGACTCAATCACATTATTTTCCGATTTTAAATCCTTCAAAGCTCCAAAAGTTTCGAGTTTTTCATAAACTGTCTTATTTATCTTCGTTCTTTCTTTAACATCATCACGCGTATCAAAGGGTCTTTCAGCTCTTTTTTGGATAATATCATAAGCTACAGATTCTCCCAAGCCATCAATTGAACTGAATGGCATTCTCAAACCTTTGTCTTCCATTTGAAACGTTGTTGCTAATGACTTATTAATATCAACAGGTAAGAAATTAAATCCACGCTTGGTCATTTCTAGTGCAACACCAAGTGTAACCTGTAGATTTTCATCCTTAACTTTTAGGTTAAATTGTTCATTGATACTAATCAATTTATTTCTGATTGCATTCGCTCCAGCGACCATGACTTCATAGTCGAACTGAACAGCTCTTTTGGAAAAGAATCCAGAATAGAACAACAGTGGTTTATAAACCTTGAACCAAGCAATTCTCATCGCCATAATTACATAAGCAGTAGCGTGTGCTTTAGGAAACATATATTTAATTTGACTACATGACCAAATGTACCATTCTGGGACATTATTTTTACGCATTTCTTGTTCATAGTCCAGCCACTTAGCTTTATCTTTACTTGGTTTTCCCTTTCTAACAAATTCCATGATTTCAAATGCCTTGAAGGGATCAAGACCTAATTCAGTTAATTGAATCATGATATCATCACGACATGCGATAATATCATTAAATGCGATTCTTCCGTGATCAGTTTTTCCATTAATTAATGACTGCGCATTTTTTAGCCATACATCAGTACCATGAGAAAGGCCAGATATTTTTACTAGTCCAGCAAAGGTGCTAGGTTTTGTGTCTAAAAGCATTTGTCTTGTAAATGATGTTCCAAACTCAGGAATAGCGTAAGATGCTACTTCACTCATTATTTCATGAGGTTCAACACCAATAATTTTTGTTCCTGAAAACAGTTCATATACTCTAGGATCATCTAATGGAATATTTTGAGCTTTCGAAAATGGAAATTCTTCTGGATATTCAAAAACGTAATCCATTAAAAATTTAATCATTGTCGGATCATCATGACCTAAAATATCAAGTTTCAGTAAATTGGCTTCAAATGAGTGATAATCAAAGTGTGTTGTCATCCATTCTGAGTTAACATCATTAGCTGGAAATTGAATCGGTGTTACGTCATAAATTGTTTTAGATTTAGGAACAACAACAATTCCACCAGGATGTTGTCCAGTAGATCTTTTTACCCCTTCTATTTTTTTAGCTAATCGTTCAATTTGTGCCGATCTTGCTTCTAAGTGTTTATCTTCTAGATAACCTTTAACATATCCATAAGCATTTCTTTCGGCAACCGTTTGAATCGTACCCGCTCTAAACGTATGATCATCGCCGATAAGTTCTTTGACATAGGCATGAGCTTTCGCTTGATAATCTCCAGAAAAGTTAAGATCAATATCAGGAACCTTGTCACCATCAAAGCCTAAGAAGGTTTCAAATGGAATATCATGTCCATCTTTAATCAGAGTTTTTCCACAAATAGGACATTTCTGTGTTGATAAATCAAATCCTGATTGGACACTCTTTAAATGGGCTTGAAAAGCCTTTTGTTCGGGAGTTATGCCGTATCGGATAATCTCTTCGTCTGAAAGATGAAAAGCCGTAAAATCGCCATTTGGACATCTGTAGTGAGGTCTTAAGGGGTTAACTTCAGTAATTTCTAAGAGTGTTGCGACTAATGATGAACCAACAGATCCTCTTGATCCAACTAAATAACCTTCATCTAATGACTTTTTAACCAAGAGATGAGAAATATAATAATTTGGAGCAAATTCATTTTCAATAATATTTTTTAACTCTCTTCTCACGCGATCTCTAACCATTGGGTGCGGATCAATGCCATATTCAGCTTGCATTTTATCGTAGACGAGTCTTTTAACTTCATCAGAAATGCTCTCAATACCTAGTAAGACTTTAAATGCATCATCAGGTAAGGAATAAAGTTGTGTAGGAAATGCTTGAATTTTTTCTATTAAACTATTTAAATGTTGAGTGTTTTTAACAACGATTTCAAATGCTAAATCTTCTCCTAAAAATGCCATAGATTTAAGCATTTCATCAGTTGTTAAAAGATATTGTTCAGGCATTTCATTATACTTAAAAAGTTCGTGAATACCTCCACCTACTAAAGGTGTACGTATGTAAATCTCACGGTATAAGACATCTTTCTTATCAAGATAATGAACATCACCTGAAGCGATAATTATCTTGTTTTGTTCTTTAGCAAAGCGTATAATTTTGGATAAAACAGCTTCAATAATCTCATCAGCAAAAGTACCTAAACCTTGTTTTAGATGTTTATAAGCTGCTGGCGGTTGTACCTCAATGTAATCGTAAAACTCAAGCGCACGAATGAGTTCATCATCACTTTGATTAAGTGCTGCTTCAAAAACATCTCCATTGGCACAACCACTACCAATAAGTAAACCTTCTCTAAATTTATTTAAAACTGATTTTAATGTTCTAGGTCCGTGATAAAAATGTGAAGTTAGCGCATCACTAATAACTCTGAACAGGTTTTTATATCCAACTTGGTTTTGGGTTAAAACGTTAATGTGATAAGGTCTGATATGTTTCCAAGATTCTTTTTCATCAATCTTTTCATTAATTTCATGAAATTGTTTAATGTTTTGTTTGAGTAAGTCATTGAGCATCGACAACCATATTTGTGCAGTGACAAATGCATCATCTTCAGCTCTATGGTGTTGTTCCTGTTTGACTTTAAAGAATTTCGCTAATGCTTTTAAATTAAACCGTTTAAGTGAACTATTATAAAAATATCTAGCTAAATTTAATGTATCAATAACTAATGAATCATCAAATTCAAGAGATTGTGCTTTTGCATTTTCTTTGATGTGTCCAACATCAAATAATGCATTATGAGCGACCAAAACACCGCCTTCAATGAATTTAAGGAATTCAGGAAGTACTTGATCAATGGTTGGAGCGTTTTCTAGCATTTCATCTGTGATATCTGTTAGTTGTGTTGTGAAAGTAGATAATGGTTCAACTGGATTTACAAATGTTTGATAGCGTTCAATAATTGAGCCAGATTCAATCTTACAAGCTGCAATTTCAATGATTTTATCGCGCGTACTGGATAGTCCGGTTGTTTCAATATCAAAAACTATATACTTAGCATCCTTTAGTAGGATTTCTTTTGTTGTTTCAGATGTAATCTTAAAGCTCGTCTCATCGACAAAATCTAATTCAACACCATAGATAGGCTTGATATCTTTCCCTTTTGTTGCTTTATAAATATCAGGATAAGCATATAACCCATTATGATCAGTAAACGCAATTGCTTCATGACCCCATTTGATTGCTTGATCAACATATTCAAAAACATCTGTTACAGCATCCATATTTGACATCTTCGTATGTGTATGAAATTCAATTCTCTTATCTTTCGCTTTATCTAAGCGTTCTTCTTTTTTACTCTTTTGAATAGCTTTCATCGATCGTGCAAAAATGACAACATCTTTTTGATAGGTATCAAATTGCGCATTGCCTTCAACCTGAACTAAATCCCCTTCTTTAAAGGATTCAGCAATTTGAAAATCACGATCCGATTTAAGAAATTTCTTAACATAAATCGCATCATCTACATCACCTAAAACAAAGCTCATCAAAGTTGTATTTGTTAATGAACGAATTTCTAATTTAGTAATTGTTCCTTCAATTAAGAAATTTGTATCGCCTTTTTCATTTTTATATTGATCCAATCGGTATTGGTCCAAAGGTACTTCAGTAATTGATACCGCTCTTGGACTACTTTTAGTTGTAAATGTCTTTTTTGATTGCTTAATTGCTTGTTTGGCATATTCATGCTTTTGCACAAGCACTTTTCCTTGTTCCTCTATTGATGATTCAATCATTTGGCTTGTTGATGTCAACGTATGAATCACTTCTAATTTAATCTTCGCTTCAAGACCGAATTCATTAAATATTGCATCTATTTCCTTGAAATAGTCCTTAATATAAGTACTGTCTTGATCAATTGATAAAATGAATTCTCCTTTTTCAAATCTCGTTTTAAAATTCTTAAGCACCATATATCGTGCTTTCTGTTTAGAAAGTTGAATAATCGCATAATCAAAATACCCCATGACATGTTTCTCATAGGATTTCATCGAGCGATAACTCAGTTTAATATCAACGGCTAATAATATTTTAGGAACAAAAAAATAGCTTTTTAAAGTTTGAATAAACGGAATAAGTGATTCCGATTCAATTACATCATCTAAAACAATACTAAAAATCCATTTCTTTTTTGATTGAACAATCATGATTTCTTTAAGTTCAGCATGATTCAAAATAGGTGAAGAAAATTTTGATTGTTCTAGAAAAAGTGTAAACTTGTCTTTATTCATTGAATCACCCCTCTCTTTATGATTTTCATGGAACGATAGGTTATAATATGATAGATATATGCCAATAGCACACTAATAAATTCAAGTTGTTGAGCATGAAATAGTATTAAAACAAATTCAGAAAATACCCAAATAGTTGTTAGATAAACCGATAATTTAAAACGTGCTTTAAATGGAAATTGAATACGCGTTACAAAAAGCAACATCATCAAGCTCATTACAAGAACGATAAATATATAATCCATCAATCGAAATAAATAATTTGAAAATATATCAGTCCATACAATTGCAGGTTGTTGTTCGAAAAAGACTTTGAGGGCAATGTCAATAGATTTTAAATCTTCAGTATTTTGTGAGCTGAAATCATGATTAAGCAAATTCAGATTTGCATAACTTTCCCGATCAAACTCAATATTTGATAAATACATCACTAAATCGTTTTGCTCAAATACAAAAGCAATACTTGTATTATCTAATTGTTGACTACCAACATAAATTGAAAAGTAATCAAAGGTTGCTTTTGCTGGTGTTGTGTAGGTTAAAACACCATCAGTAATGATTGCTCCATCTACTCTCAAATCTTGTTCTACTGCTTGTATCATCAAATTATATCTTGCAAGACTCATTGAAGGGTCAGCAAAATGAAAAATAATCATTGGGACAATCAATAGAAAAGGGAGTAAGAGGATGTAGGTTGTTACTCTTTTCCAGGAGTCCTTCATAAAAAAAACTGTTTGTGAGGGTCTCGATAAACTTGTTGTTATTCTCTTGAACATACCTTCAACTCCTTGTGTCTTATTATATCATAATAACAGTTCTATGATAAAATGAATTTGGTGGAAAAAATGAATTTAATGACTGATGAAAAGCATTACAATACATTAAATAATTACTATTTACAAAAATTTAACAAAAAGGTTTTTAAGGTCGCATTGAATGGTGGCTTTACTTGCCCTAATATCGATGGAACAGTCGCATTCGGTGGTTGTACTTTTTGTTCTTATATGGGAAGTGGTGATTTTGCAGGTGATAAACATGAACCCTTACCCATTCAATTTAAAAAAATTAAGACGATGATGCATCAAAAGTGGGAAGATGCATATTACATTGCTTACTTTCAAGCCAATACAAATACACACGCTCCTCTAGAAAGATTAAAAATCTTATTTGAAGAAGCAATCACATTAGATCCTGATATTGTCATGCTTTCTATAGCAACAAGACCTGACGTTTTACCTGACGATATTATTAGATACTTAAGTGAACTAAATACAAGGATGCCCATCCAAGTTGAACTTGGTCTACAGACCATCCATCAAGAAACATCAGATTTAATCAATCGTGCGCATGATTTAGCATGCTTTGATGATGCTGTGCATAGACTTAGAAAAGCGAATCTTGAAGTTGTGGTACATATTATTAACGGATTACCGCATGAAACAAAAGAAATGATGATTGAAACTGTCAAACACATCAATACGTTAGATATTCAAGGAATCAAAATCCATATGCTACACTTGATGGAAAAAACAATAATGGGGTATGATTATAAAAAAAATCCTTGGAAAATCCTCACTCTAGAAGACTATGTGGATATCACTGTTGACCAATTGTTATGGTTAAGAAAAGATATTATTATTCACCGTCTAACAGGAGATGCACCTCAAGAGATGCTCATCGCTCCAGAATGGACAAAAAAGAAATTTGTTGTTACAAATGAAATTGATAAAAAATTAAGAAAAACGGGATTATATCAAGGTGATTATTATGAAAAATAATTTGATTTTAGAAACAGCACATCTTCTTCTCAAATATAATATCCAATCTAATGATATTGTTATTGATGCAACCATGGGTAATGGAAATGATACAGTATTTCTTGCAGAACATGCAAAATTTGTTTATGCATTTGATATCCAGCAACAAGCGTTAACTGAAACTCAAAAAAAACTTGATCAAGGTCAAATTAAAAATGTTCAATTAATATTAGATAGTCATGAATTTTTTAATAAGTATGTTACAGAATTCAAAGGTGTTGTCTTTAATCTTGGGTATTTACCTAAAGGTGATAAATCAATCACAACTCAAACAGACATCACGATTAGAACATTATCATTAATGCTACCCTATCTTAAAGAAAATGGATTTATTTTAATTGTCGTTTATAGAGGTCATCTGGAAGGAAATCTTGAATCGATAGCTTTGACATCATATTTAGGTGAGATCAATCCTTTGTTTTATAAGTTACTAAAAGTTGACTTGCCTTTTCAGGATAATCAACCACCTTACATTTATATGATCAAAAAAATAAAAGACGAAAGCAATTAAGCTTTCGTCTTTTTTATGTTATCCCATAAGGGGATTATGGGCGTCTACCTTGAAATTCTTCTATTTCATCTTGCATTTGATCTTTTCTATTCTGAAGTCTATTCATGAAAGCTTCAACTTGACTCATATGTTCTTGCATACGTAGTTCGCGTTGTGCTTGAATCTGACTGCGTAAACCTACAGTTTGAAGATGATAGTCATCTCTAAGTTGTGATACTTCATCATGAAATGCTGCAACTAAAGCATCAAGTTCTGCTTGAAGTGCTGTTGTATCGCCTTCATCAGCTACAACAACTGCAATTTGAGCTTCTAAATCTTGAATCTGTGGTAAATATTCATCGAAGATAAGTTGTCTTGCTGCGAAAAATTCATCTTTAAGTGCTTGTGCAACTTCTCTATTTGCCTGTTTAGCTGTTTCTAACATTTCTAGTAAGTCAGCTTGTGGCAATGCTAATGCATCTTCAAGAGTTAATGTATCATCAACTAAGGTTGCTGATTTAGCTAGGAATAAGAATCGAGGAGTAACTCCATAACTTTCTGCTTCTGCAGTAAACTCAGGTGTGAATCCTTTATCTTGTGCTCTACCCATCATTGCACGATTTAAGAAAGCATCATTGATATGTTCTTTCAAGCGATCACGAATTCTATCGCCAATTTCTGGATCATTTGATATTGCTGATACACTGACAAAAACTTCTTCAGAGTCTACATCGATGAATCCTAAAATAATTGCTTCTGCAATAATCAAATCAGTTGCTTCGCTAAGAGGCAATCCAATCAAATCCAAATTTTCTAATAAAATTTCTCCATCTTCATTCAATGGATTTGCATAGATTACAATTTCCTTTGGTGAAACGATAAGTTCAATACTTGGATTTATATCTAAGGTTACATAAGTATCATTTGTTGATGCTGAAACGCTAGATTCAGTACAACCTACAACAACTAAAACTGTTGCTAAAACAAATACAAAGCTTAATACATAAGTTAATTTTTTCATTTTTAAATCCTCCTTTTACACTTAACATACAAACTTAACTTCATTTTTATTGGTAAATATATAAGTTTTTTTTATTTATACTCCAGAACCGCCTTTTCCAGGCCTACCATTCGTATCATTTGTACCTCTACCACGCTCAACGACAAATGGCTCTCTACCTTTGGGTTCTACAGTAATTGTATATCTCGCATCAGCTCCAGTTTGATCTACTTGAACTTCGATTTGACCTGATTCTGATGTTGTTTTTGAAATATAGTATGAAATTTTCATTTGTTTGCCCTGACCAATAATGTTTTCAACTTGAAACATGTAAGAACCTGTTGCATTACCAGAAACGAAATCTAAGTATACTGATCTTTGGTTGTTTTCCTGTTTAACAGCTAGATTCGCTGTTTGAATTAGCATATCATTTTCTGTAACATTTATTTGGTAACGATTTACTAATGAACTAATTTCATACTTGATATCAATATAATTATGTTCATCACTTAAAATTCGTAATTGAAAGATTTTAGGATTCTTTATATCGCCTTGTCCCGTAATTGTATACGTTTGATCACCGATGATTAAAGAACCTTCAATTGTATATAAGTTATCTTTAGCAACATTGATTTGATTATAATTAAAGGTATAATTAGTTTCTTGATCAAGTAAGTCTTTTGTCTTAAAACTCAAGTGATGTGCAAAACCATTGGGATCTGTAGTATCAAATTCATAATCAAAATTCTCATCACTATTGAGTAATCTTTCCATCATACCTAGATATTGGGAAACAGTATCAATTTCATTATCTATCAGTGGTTGTTCAGCTACATCCAAAGTAAAATATCCAAGTGCCATATTGACAGAATCATTATCTGCAATTGTTTCATCAGTATAATCAACAAGACTTGCTGCTGAAACAAGAGATACAGCCATGACTTGGTTGACATCTTCAATGATAGGAACTTGTGTTGATCCAGGTTGATAAAAGATAAAGAAAGCAAGTGTTGCAGTCATAACTGATAACGTCATCGCAAATACTGGTTTATAAGAGAATCTTTTCTTTGGAGCTGTAATAACTTCAGCTTGAGGTAAAAGACGGACTTTATCTAAAATTGATTGAGATAAATCCTTAATTTCAACTTCTTGTGATTTAGTTTTAATTAATTGTAATAGTGTTTTTCTTTTCATATGAAGTCATCCGCCCTTTCTCTAAGTTTTTTAATTGCTTTATTATATATCCATAAGACTGTTCCTAATGGCTTATCCACGATAGGTGCAATTTCTCTAAATTTTAAATCATTTATGACATGAAGTGTGACGATTTCTTTTTCGATTGGATCTAGGAGATCGAGAATTTTAAAGATCTCATCATTTGGTTCTTCAACTTCTGGTGCAGCAATTGTCTCAAATATTTCCTCTGAAACAATTTCTCTTTTCCTCTTGTTATACATGTTAATTGCTAAGTTTCTGCCAATTGTTGATAGATAAGCATAAGGATTAGAGTTTGATTTGTAATCATTAATTTTTTCTAAAAACTTGACATAGGTATCTTGCATTAAGTCTTCCGCTAACGAATGATCTTTAATGATATTAATGATTGCATAGAATACTTGATTTTTTGTCAAATCATAGAACGTATCAAAAGACGAGTAGTCTCTTTTCTTAAGTTCTTCAATAATCACATGTATGTTGTCCATAGTTTCCCCTTACGCATAATATACAAAGATAGTGCCATTTTTATTGGTCTATTCTTATTTTACACTTTTTTTTGATGATAAAAAAATACCTCGCAAAAATTAATTCACGAGGTACATTCAAATTAGTTAGCAACAATATTGACAAGCTTGTTTGGTATAACAACAACTTTTCTAATGGTTAAGCCTTCTAAATGCTTAACAACATTGTCATGGCTGAGTGCTTCTTTCTTAATAACTTCTTGTTCTTCATCGTAAGCAGCGGTAAAACGCGCTCTCAGTTTCCCATTGACCTGAACAACAATTTCAACTTCATCGACAATTAAATAAAGTTCATTGTATTGTGGCCAATCTGAGTAGATGAGCTCTTCATTTTGTTTAAGCATTTCTTTATTTATTTCTTCAGTGATGTGAGGACAAACTGGATTTAAGAGTTTTAGGAACCCTCGAGCCATATCTTTACTTATTCTTTGATTCTTATAGACATCATTGACAAAAATCATCATTTGACTGATTGCTGTATTAAATGCAAGCTTATCGTAATCCTCAGTTACTTTCTTAATCGTTTGATGATAGCTAATTCTTAAATCAAGAACTTCATCTTTAACAATCGGAAATTCAAACATTCTCCAAACACGATCTAAAAATTTCTTTGAACCGTTTAAACTATCTGTATTCCATGGTTTTTCTGCTTCTAATGGTCCCATAAACATTTCATATAAACGTAATGAATCAGCACCGTGTGATTCATAAACATCATCAGGATTGACGACATTGCCCTTAGATTTGCTCATTTTAGAATGATCGCTACCTAAAATCATCCCTTGATTAAAATACTTTTTAAAGGGTTCTTTGACAGATACTAAACCTAAATCATATAAGAACTTTGTCCAAAACCGAGAATATAAGAGATGTCCAACAGCGTGTTCTGCACCGCCTACATAAACATCAACTGGTAACCATTTATCTAAAACCTTCTTTGCTTCTTCAGAATCAAGAGGAATCATTCCTAAATGATTTTTCAAAATATAACCAATGAAGTACCAAGAGCTGCCTGCAAGTTGAGGCATGGTATTGGTATCTCTTCTACCAGAAATGCCGTTGTAATTGACATGAAGCCAGTCATGAGCATTTGCTAATGGACTTTCTCCAGTACCACTTGGTCTAATATTTTTTAGGGTAGGTAATTCTAAAGGAAGATCTTTATCATCTAAGATATGCATATTATCATCTTCATCATAAATTACTGGAAAAGGTTCTCCCCAATATCTTTGTCTTGAAAAGACCCAGTCTCTTAATTTATAAGTGCTATGACCATAACCTTGATTCGTTTTTTCTAAATATTCAGTAATTTTGATTTTTGCTTCTTCATTATCTAAGCCATCAATAATCCCACTATTGAAGTGGATACCATCACCAACAAAAGCACCATCAGATTCACCTTGTACAACTTCAACGATATCAAGTCCATGAATTTGAGCAAATTCAAAGTCTCTTTCATCATGAGCAGGAACAGCCATTACAGCTCCGGTTCCATATTGTGGTAAAACATAATCTGCAATCCAGATAGGTACTTTTTTATGATTTAAGGGATTAATCGCGTAGGATCCAGTAAATACACCTGTTTTTGTCTTGTCCATTGAGCGATCAATTTCATTTTTTTGTTTTGTTTGTTCAATATATTCTTTTACTTGTTTAAGTTCATCTTCAGATGTAATATGCAAAACAAGCGGATGTTCAGGTGCAAGCACACAGTACGTTGCCCCATAAATAGTATCAGGTCTTGTTGTAAACACATCAAAAGACTCTTTACTTTGATCAACTTTAAATGTCATCATCGATCCAATACTTTTACCAATCCAATTACGTTGCATTTCCTTCAAATGATCTGGCCAATCAATTGTATCCAAATCATCAAGTAAGCGATCTGCGTAAGCTGTTATTCTAAGGACCCATTGACGCATTGCTCTTTTAACGACAGGATAGTTACCTCTTTCAGAGACCATTCTTCCATCAACAAGTTCAATTTCATCATTTGCAAGTACCGTACCTAAGCCTTCACACCAATTGACTTCAACATCTTTAAGTACAGCTAACCCATGTTCATACATTTTCTTGAAAATCCATTGTGTCCATTTATAATAATTAGGATCAGATGTCGCTAGTTCTCTATCCCAGTCGATACCTTTACCAGACTCTATAATTTGTCTTTTATAATTGGCGATATTCTGATAAGTGAAACTTCTAGGATCTTTTCCTGTTGATAATGCATATTGTTCAGCAGGCAAACCAAAAGCGTCCCATCCCATAGGGTGTAAGACGTTATATCCTTGCATGCGCTTAAATCTAGAGATGATATCCGTAGCTGTGTAATTTTCAATATGACCTACATGCAAACCACTCGAGCTTGGATATGGAAACATATCAAGCACATAAAATTTTTCTTTAAGTCTGTTTTCTTGAGTTTTGAACAGTTTTTGCTCAAACCAATAAGATTGCCATTTCTTTTCAATTTCTTTAAAATTATAATACATCATATATGTACCTTCTTTCGATGCTATACCCATTATATATAAAAAAAGAAGATTTTAAAACAAAAAAAGGGAATTTCGATTCCCTTTTTGTATTATTTTAAAGCTTCAACGTACTTAACCAAGTCACCAACAGTTTTAATGTTTTGTGCTTCTTCGTCGCTGACTTGAATTTCGAACTCATCTTCGATGTTCATAATTAGCTCAACTGCGTCAATTGAGTCGGCACCGAGATCTTCCGCAAGTCTTGCTTCCATAGTAATTTTTTCCTCAGGAACATTAAGTTCTTCTACAATCATTTCCTTAATACGCTCAAATATCATGTCTATATCCTCCTTATTTCAGCAATGTTATTATAAGTCATTTTCGACTCATTGTCAATTCATTATTAAATATTTTTTGAACCTCAAAGCATTTTACACAAAATCACATCGATGATAACGTTTACATCATTATTTTTATATGAAGGTGTTGTAACTTTTTTCATTTGTGTTAAAACTAATTCAATAAAAACAATCAGTTTATTTACAAGACAGGATAAAAACCCTTTAATACAGAAAGTCAATAGACTCTTAAGATATTTAAAACTGAAAAAGGATAGTTTAACTATCCTTTGTTTTTCCTCTACCGTATAAATTTGCCATATCTTTAATCTTTGTTAATAATTTAATATTTAGATCAGATTTCAATAATCTCCAACGCCAATTATTTCCCGTTGTTGAAGGTTTATTCATTCTACCCTCATCTCCCAAATGCAAGTAATCCTGCATAGGAATGATTGTTGTATCCGCGATACATGACAGTGTTGCTTTAATCAAACTATCAACTTTGTTTTGATTACCTGAATGATTAATATATTTTAAGCAGTATCTCAAATCACTTTCAGGAAGCGTATTTAACCATGAAAGCGTCGTTGGATTATCATGGGTTCCTGTATATGCAATCACATTTTTTGTGTATAGGTAGGGAATATATTCGTTTGATTCACTGGAATCAAATGCGAACTGGAGCAATTTCATGCCAGGAAATCCAGTTTCTTTAAGTAATTTTCTAACTTCTTCAGTCACAACACCTAAATCTTCAGCAATGATATTAACTTCGCCTAATTTTTGTTTTATTACGTTAAATAATTTGATGCCAGGACCTTTTTTCCATTCACCATTCTTTGCTGTTTTTTGATCACTTTGAATGCTAAAGAAATTTTGGAATCCTATGAAATGATCAATCCGTATCATGTCAAATATTTCCATTGATGCTTTGACGCGATCAACCCACCATTCATATTCATTTTTTTCAAGTTCTTCCCAATTATAGAGGGGATTCCCCCACAATTGCCCATCACTTGAATAATTATCAGGTGGAACACCAGCAATATGTATTGGTAATCTGTTAGGATATAAATCAAAATATTGTGGATTAGCCCATACATCACTACTATCATATGAAACATAGATAGGCATATCGCCAATAATCATGATTCTTTTATCATTTGCATATTTCTTTAATTTTAGCCATTGATCAGCTGATTTATATTGTAAAAATTTATAAAATTCAACATCCTCATTTAACATTTTTTGATATAGAGCAAGTGCATTTGGTTCTCTCAATCTCAAATCATCACTCCATGAAAGCCATGAAGCACCATTATGTTTCACTTTAATTGCCATAAAAAGGGCATAATCGTTTAACCATTTTTTATTCAAGTCAATAAAATTCAAGTAGTTCTTATCTAACAAATCAAAACGATTAAAAGCTTTCTTGAGCATAATAAATCTTTCTTCATAAAGTTCTTTATAATCTACAAATCTAGGAGATATAAATGTTGCTACTATTTCACTTTTTCTCAATAATTTTTCTTTAACAAGTTCTTCTAAATCAATTAAGTAGGGGTTATTTGCAAATGCAGAAAAAGTTTGGTAGGGTGAATCACCATATGATGTAGGTCCAAGTGGTAAAAGTTGCCAATATGATTGATCACTTTTTTCTAAAAAATCAACGAAGCGATAAGCTTCCTTGCCATAAGTACCAATGCCATATGGACTGGGTAAACTTGAGATGTGCAATAATATTCCTGTTTTTCTCATAATTTCTCCTTCACTTTGAATACAATCGATTCAAAAGGTTTGAGTATAATCTTGCCATTCTTAATTGATTGTTTTTTATAATTTGAAATAATTGTATTTATGATGTGATATGACGAAATTTCATATTCTATCATCTTTGATGAAAATGAATTAATGACTAAGAGCATATCACTAGCATCATAGCGTAAATAGTTCAATAGATTTTCATCTTGCATATCAATCATTTTAAATTTTCCATATGTGATAATATCATGATATTCTGAAAATCTTCTTAATTGTATCAATTTTTGATAGTGATACCACAATGAATTCTGATTTTTTAGATTCTTTTCAACGTTTATTCTTTTATAGTTATAGTTAACAGGCATCCATGGTTTTCCCCATGAAAAACCTGCATTAAATCTTTTAGACCATTGCATGGGAGTTCTTGGGTTATCGCGTGATTTCAACGCTGCTTTTTTTAGTGCTAATACTGGATTAGGATCTTCTAATAAATACCTGTGATATGCATTTATACTGGAAACGTCCTTGAATTGATCTGCATCTTCGAATAGAAAATTGGTCATTCCAATTTCTTCACCCTGATAGATAAAAGGTGTACCTCTCATCATATGAATAACAGTGGCTAACATTTTACCGGATTCTAGGGGATATTTGTGGTTTCCATAGTGACTCATCAGTCTGGGTTGATCGTGATTCAGCCAATTAAGAGGTAACCAGCCTTTGTCTTTAAATGCTGTTTGCCATTTATTGAATACTGATTTCAATTTAACAACATCAGTAACCAGTTTCTTCGTGCTTAATACATCATCGATATTATTACACCAGTTATGATCAAAATTAAAGACCATTGATAATTCATTAGAATCAAATGTTGCATATTTTAATCCTGATGCTATAGAGGCTTCGCCACCTACTTCACCTATCGTTAGACAATCTGATTTAGAAAACAATTTTTGATTAAGTTCTTTCAAATAATCGTGTACTTTTGGTAAATTTGAAAACTTGTGCCAGTCTAAAGGATATTCATCTTTTGTATTTTCAATATCTTTAAATTCAGCACGATCTAGGTGAGATATTGCATCTAATCTAAACCCATCAATACCCATATCTAACCATTTTTGACCGACTTGAATCAATTCCTGTCGAACTTTTTCATTTTCCCAATTCAAATCAGGCATTTTGTCAGAAAATATCTTCATATAATAACTATCTGATGGTTCATCATATTTCCAGCAACTTCCGCCAAAAAATGATCCCCAATTCGTAGGTTCTACTTTAATGCCGTTTTTTATTTGACCATCGTGCCAAATATAATAATCCCTGTAAGGATTATCTTTTGATTTTCGAGATTCAATAAACCATGGATGTTCATCTGATGTATGATTAAGCACATAATCTAAAATTACCTTCATTCCTAGTTGGTGTGCTTTTTCAATAAGTTTCTTTACATCTTCCATCGTTCCAAATTCTTCAGATACATCAAAAAAATTACGAACATCATAACCTTGATCATCCATCGGTGAGTCATAAAAAGGACAAATCCATATTAAATTCACTCCTAATGATGCTAAATAATCAAGTTTTTCATAAATCCCGATTAAGTCACCGATACCATCATTATTGGAGTCATAAAAACTTTTCGGATAGATTTGATAACCAACGCTTTCCATCCACCATTTTTTAATTTTCATGAGTACTCCTTTTCATAATCATTGTATCATAGATACCACAGCTAAAAATAATGTTAGCGGTTTCATATTTTCAAAAATATTAGGATGTTAATAATGTGGATGATAATTATACAATTATTGTTTCATATTGATTTTTGTTGATAATTAGGATTTTAAACTATTTTTTTATGGAAAAAAATTACTTCATGATACAATCATGATAGAAACAAGTCAATAATTATGCTTCAAAAGGAGTGGTACTTTATGAAATCAACAATTAGGGATGTAGCAAAAAAGGCTAATGTTAGCGTATCTACTGTCTCAAGAGTGATCAATCAAAAAGGATATGTGCATGAAGACACTAAAATTCTAGTCAATAAAATCATTGAAGAATTAAAATTTGTTCCGAGTCAACTCGCACGTAGCTTGACCAATCACAGCTCAAAAATTATTGGTGTTATTGTTCCACACATTGGACCTACATTTTATGGTGAACTCTTAGAAGGTATTGAGTCACAAGCGGCTGCATACGGCTATAAAATTATGTTTTGTCATACTCAAGATGATTCTGATCGTGAATTTGAATACCTTAAGTTCTTTGAACAATATAATATCGAGGGGTTAATTATTGCTTCAAATTTTTCGAATACAGATAAACTTGCTGAATTAGATATACCTGTTGTTACAGTTGATCACATTTTAGATGAAAATATTCCATCAATCACTTCTGATAATGTTAAGGGTGGTGCACTTGCAGCTAGAAAGTTAATTGAAACTGGAGCAAAAAATATTTTAGTTTTTAGAGGCCCTTCATTTTTACTCACTACAATGGAACGTACGATTGGCTTTATTAATGAAATCAAACCTTATGGATTGTTTGCTGATATCTTCGATTTTGATTTAATCAATCCTGATATTAAACTCATTGAAGAAATATTAAAAAATAATCCACAAGTTGATGCCGTGTTCGCCTTCTCTGATACTTTAGCTTTCGCAACTTTAAATATTTTGCAGAGACTTGGTAGACGAGTTCCAGAAGACGTCTCATTGATTGGCTATGATGATACACCGTTTTGTAAATGGGTCAAACCTTCAATAACAACAATTCATCAATCAGTCAACTTCATGGGAAAACAATCTTTTATCAACTTAACTAGATTGATTCGTGGTGTTGAACTGGAAAATCTGCATGATATTATCGATGTCAAACTTATTGAAAGAGAAACGACTAAATAAAAGAAAAGCACTCCTGATGAAGTGCTATTTTTTATATCTTAAAATCATTCCTGAAAGTGGTCCTAATTTAGGTTTTATGATAAAGTCAAATTGATTTTTCTTACCTTTAACTGCTTTCAGTGGAACTCCATTAAATTGATCACTACCAAAATAGATTTCTTTATCGCTATTTAGTAGCTCTTCATAAATACCCGCAAATGGAACGCCAATTTCATAAGATTCGTGTACATTAGGTGTCATATTTAAAATAATAACTAAGGTTTCTTGATCACTTCTTCTTATATAGGCAAAAACGCTTTGGTCTTTATCATCAGGCACTGACCACTCAAAACCTTTTGGAAAATGATCATACTTGAATAATGCATCGTGATGCTTATAAACCTGCACTAAATCTTTAAAAAACCGATTCGCTTTTTGGTGAGCAGGAAAATCAAATAAATTCCAATCTAATTCTTTTTGGAATGCCCATTCACTAAATGAAGCAAATTCTTGTCCCATAAATAATAATTTTTTACCAGGATGTGTCATCCATAAGGTGAGTAACAATCTCCAATTTGCCATTTTTTGGAAATAATCTCCAGGCATTTTATTGACAAGACTCCCTTTCATGTGAACAACTTCATCATGTGAAAATGGTAATATAAATTGCTCATTAAAGGCATAAACTAGTCCAAATGTGATTTTATCATGATGGTATTTACGGTGAATAGGGTCTTCTTTAAAATATCTTAAAACATCATTCATAAAGCCCATATTCCATTTGTAATTAAATCCCATCCCTCCAGTGTCTACTGGATGTGTAACATAAGGAAAGTCTGTGGAATCCTCTGCCATAAACAACACTCTATCATCTTTTCCAAATAAATGGAAGCTTGCTTGTCTAATAAAATTGATTGCATCTTGATTAACACCATTTTGCTTATTTCCCAAATAATAAATCAAATATGAAACAGCATCAATCCTGTATCCATCAACATGAAAATAATCCATCCAAAAAGTTAAAGCAGACAGCATAAAACTTCGTGTGATTCCTTTTGAAAAATCTAGATTATTCGTCCCCCATGTCACATTTTCTCTACGTTCACTATCGTTAAATTCATAAAGTGGTGTCCCATCAAAAAATGATAGACCGTGGGCATCTTTGCAGATGTGGCCTAAAACCCAATCCATAAAGATTCCAATACCAGCTTGGTGCATCCGATCGATTAAATACATAAAATCTTTAGGTACACCAAAACGTGATGTTGCAGCAAAATATCCTGTGCCTTGGTATCCCCATGAATCATCTAAAGGGTATTCATATACTGGCATTAATTCAACATGTGTGAACCCCTGATCAACCACATAACTAATGAGTTCATCAACAATCTCATTATATGGCTTAAATTGACCGTATTTTCTTCTCCAAGACCCTAAGTGAACCTCATAGATTAATAAAGGCTCCTGGTAGCTTTTTCTTTTGTTTTTAATCCAATCTTGATCACTCCATGGATATCCATTAAGTTCACAGACCTTAGATGCAGTCTGCGGTCTAACTTCAGCAAAAAATCCAAAAGGATCAGCTTTATAAATCACTCGACCATTATTTGAATGAATTTCATACTTATAAGTCGCCCATTCAAGATTACCCGGAATTTCAATTCTAAAAATACCTAAATGGTGAATTTTGGTTAATACATGTTTCCATCCTTCATAATCATTGAAGTCAGAAATTAATCTTACTTCATGCGCATTAGGTGCATAAACAGTAAATTGAGTTGCTGTCACATTACCTTTTTTATCTTTTAATAAGTGTGCACCCATGAACTTATGTAAGTTGAATGATCTTCCTAGTAAAAACTCGTTAACATCAAAATCTGAAATAACTTGCATGGAATACCTCCTTTATTTTTTAATATGGATAATGTAAATACCTGGTTTATCAACAATGATACAATTTTCCACGGTAAGTACTTTTTGTGAGGGGAAAATGAGTGTTCCATCATTGAGTGGTAACTTCTCAATATCAAAGTAATTTTTGATATAGTGAATCAAGATTTCTCGATTACTTTCTAATTTATAGATAACTAATTGATCCTTTTTACTAATCGTTACACTTGCATTATAACTTGTCTGACGATAAAGTGCATATTTTTTTCTAATCTTTAATAGTTGCTTGAGTTTTCTAACTCCTTCTTCATTGATATGCCAATGTATCTGATTAATTTCATCTGGACTATTATAGGAATTTTCAATTCCTTTTTTTGAACGATAAAATTCTTGTCCAGCATGATAAAAAGGAATACCCTGAGAAACTGCAACTACATGATTTGCAAAATCCTGACAAACCTTAAATTCGGGATTCTCATAACCACAAGAAAGGAGCATTTTATCATAAAAAGTAAGATTATCGTGACATTCAATATAGTTAATTGTTTGATTAGGGGAATGAAAAATGTTTGGTGATCCAATAATCGCATCCATTGCTTTTATTGTTAGGTGAGAATTCCCCATTGCATAACCCAAATTAGAACTATGCATTTCACCCTTCATAGTATTGCGATAAAAATCATTAAAGTGGGCTACAGTCATAAAATGACCATTATTATACATATTGGAACGTTGTTTAACAGGAACTTCATTTGGCATGTTCCATCCTTCACCATAAAGCATGATATTTGGATTAATCTTTCTTAAAGCTTTATCTATTTCTAACATTGTTTCAATATCTAAAAGTCCCATTAAGTCAAATCTAAAGCCGTCCATTTGATACGCAGTTGCATAGTGAATCAAACTATCGATGATCAGCTTTCTGACCATATAATTTCTTGTTTCTAGATCATTGTCCAAATATGATGAATGAGTCATTTTATGGTTGGTGTCATGTCTATAGAAATATCCAGGAACAATATCATCATATGGGAAAGTTAAATGATTGTGAACATGATTATAAACGACATCCATATTAATACCAAGCTTTAATTCATGTGCGTGGTTTATTACTTTTTTTAACCCATTTATGCGATCATATGGGTCCATTGGATTTTTAGCAAACCATCCTTCAACACAAAAATATTGGCTTGGATTGTATCCCCAATTATAGTATTCATCTTTATTCGTTTCATCAGTACCTTCAAAATCATAAACAGGAAGAAGTTGCAAATGTGTCATACCCAGTCTTTTGATATATTGAAGAACCGTGCTTTTTAATGTTTTACTTTTTTCAACTAAACCTTCAAACACACCTTTTGATTCAACATCCAAATTGATAGTTAAATCCCTAACATGCCCTTCATAAATAACAGTATCTACATAATTCTTTACTTTTATTGGTGTTTTGATGATAGGAATTGTCTTATCCCAATTAATGATGATATTTTCATCAGAGGTTGTTGAAGTAGCATATGGATCTCTGACCATCTTGAATTCATTTACAAGTCGAATGTGGTAAGCATAGCTTTCTCCATCTAGATTTCCATCTAATCGGGCATTCCATACAGGTTCTTTATATTGCATGGGATACGATATTCCTCCAACAACGACAAATATTTCTTTCGCGACAGGAGAAAATAGAGCGAAATCTGTATAATCTGGATGATATTCATAGCCAAGTTTTCCTGAATATCTAAATTTCTTTTCAAATTCCTTTGTTAAAGTTACAATTCCAATTTCTAATGGGTAGTTTTGATTATTGACTGTTATAACGTCGTTGTAATGAAGTTTAATTGGCTTTTCAGTCGAAAAAAACTGATTAAAACCTTCGTTTTTTAACCAGTTTACTTTGTTATGTTCAAGCTCGATTTGATTAATATATTCATTACTTTCAATACGTAGTAGATT
Source organism: uncultured Mariniplasma sp. (assembly GCA_964625435.1). Classification (GTDB taxonomy): domain Bacteria; phylum Bacillota_I; class Bacilli_A; order Acholeplasmatales; family Acholeplasmataceae; genus Peloplasma. Next base: position 18,458 of record CAZVDQ010000006.1, on the reverse strand, counting down.
CAAACCGTCAATAAAAATTCTCATTTTTCTTTTTCCTTTGTAGTTTCAATCATCACAGGATAATTATCTAACTCTATTTTACCATTAGATACTGTAATTTTCTCATTGTTGAGCAAGTTTTTATAAACTCCATCAGAAAGAGGAACATTTATCTGTTGTTTATTTTCCAAGTTGAAGATACCTACTAAAAATTGATTTTTATATGTGTAAGATAAGACTGCGACATCAACATTATGGAGAAGATTAACATTTCCTTCTGTAAATATATTTTGTTTTTTTATCTTAGATAATCTTTGGATTAAAGGTTCAATTGAATGTTTTTTATCCCATAATATCAAATCATTTTCAAAGAGGTTAGGCAAATGACTAATTTCGTGTTCCATTCCTCCATAAAGCATCGTTGACCCTTTAAGGAAAAACATCAGTGCAATCATCTGTATAAAATGTTCATGATTTCTAGTTTTACTTCTTAATCTTTGTTGATCATGATTTTCAAAACCTCTCAGTTTGATATAGTTTTTAGGATAAATGACTTCTTGTCTAAATATTTCTTCTAGCCATCTAGATAATTTTTTACCATCTTTAAGGTATTCATCCATAAAACTGGATATATCATAATCATAACAAATATCAAATGCTTCATACATTTGTGAATCACTAGAACAATCAAATCCATGATCACGTAGATATTTAATAAATCCATATTCAACAGATTCAGTCAACCAAATCAAATTTGGATTTATTTTACCAACTTTATCTCTAGCTTCTTTCCAAAATTCAATGGGTAATAATGGTGCTACATCACATCTAAAACCATCAACTATTTTTGCCCAATAAATGAGCACATCAATTAAATAATCCCAAACAGGTCGTTTTCTAAAATCAAAATCAGTGATATCACTCCAATCTCCAATTCGATTTGCAAAATCACCTTTTTCATTTTTATAAAACCAATCTGGTTTTTCATTGACAAGCTTTGAATCCCTAGATGTATGATTGAATACAATATCGATCATAACCTTCATCCCGCGCTGGTGAGCTTCATTAATCAAAGATTTAAAATCATCTAAGGTCCCTAAAGACTCATGAATAGCATAATAATCAATAATTGAATATGGACTACCTTCATTGCCTTTTCTTGCTAACTTTCCTATTGGATGAATAGGCAGAAAATACAGAACATCAACACCTAGTGCTTGTATTCTATCTAAATCATCTTTCACACCTTCGAAATTTTGTTTATTAGAATGTTGCCTTGGAAAGATTTGATATATTATATTTGATCTTAATTTCAAATCTGTTTGTTGAGCCATTAAAAACTCCTTAATAACTTATCTTCTTAAGTTTCCACAATTCATTATTATATTGTGTAATCGTACGATCTGATGTAAAGAAACCAGAGTGAGCAATATTTGCGATTGACATAGATAACCATAATTTGCGATTTTTGTAAGCTTCATTTGCTTTTTCATGCGCCTGTACATAAGCATCAAAATCCTTTAAAACAAAGAAATAATCGCTATTTAATAATGCATTGAGAATATAGTCAAAGTGTTGAGGATTTGCATGTGAGTTTCTAACAAACTTAAATACATCCTTTAATCTTTGATCTTGCTCATATATCTCTCTTGGCTTATAGCCATTTGTTGCATATAGTTGAGTTACTTCTTCTGCTGAAAGACCGAAAATAACCTCATTATTAATTCCCGCTTTTTCAACAATTTCCACATTAGCACCATCCATTGTACCTATGGTAATCGCACCGTTCATCATAAATTTCATGTTACCAGTACCACTTGCTTCTTTTGTTGCAGTTGATATCTGTTCAGATAAATCTGCAGCAGGCATAATGTATTCAGCATAAGTTACATTATAATTTCGGACAAAAACCACTTTGAGATGCTTGTTTGTATCTGGATCTTTGTTAACAACTTCTCCAACCTTATCAATTAATTCAATGATTGATTTAGCCATTTGATAACTTGGTGCTGCTTTACCACCAAAAATAAATGAGTGTGGGTAATAGTTCGCTTTAAATTCAAGGTCATTTTTCAGACGTTGATAAACATATATGATATGCAAAACATTTAGTAGTTGACGTTTATATTCATGAAGACGTTTGACTTGTATATCAAATATACTATTGACATTTAGATTTACACCTTGACGTTCGTATATACGATCTGCTAAAGCTTTTTTCTTAGCAAGTTTCATATGATGTATCTTATCTTTTGTATCTTCATCCTGACGCATCCAGTCTAAGAGTTCAAGTTTTCTTAAATCTTTACGCCAATCTGTTCCAATTTTTTCATCTAAGATTTCAACTAGCTCATGGTTTGTATGAATAAGCCATCTTCGATGCGTAATTCCGTTTGTTTTATTATTGAATTTATTTGGATATAACATATAAAATAATTTCATTTCATGATGTTTTAAAATATCCGTATGAAGTTCAGCAACTCCATTGACACTAAACGAGCCGTAAATGCATATATGAGCCATTCTGACATGATTTTGACCAATTAAACTCATCAAATACATTTGTTCGCGGTTAAATCTACCATCAACTTCTAAAACCTGTTTGAAACGCTTATTCATTTCAGCAACAATTTCAAAAATTCGAGGTAAAAGATTTCTAAAAATCTGAATGTTCCATTTTTCTAAAGCTTCTGATAAAATCGTATGATTTGTAAATGCACATGTCTTCGTTGTAATACTCCATGCTTCATCGTATCCAATGCCTTCTTCATCCATTAAAATACGCATCATTTCAGGAATAATCAAAGTTGGATGGGTATCATTGATTTGAAAAGTGTAGAAATCTGCAAATTTTCTGATATCTCTTCCTAATTTTTGATGTTCTAGTATTGCTGATTTAACACCAGCAGCACTAAAGACATAAGATTGCATCAGTCTCAATGTCTTTCCATACTCATTGGAATCATCAGGATATAGGGTATCAGTAATTCCTTTGACCATTTTTAAATAATCATCACCATGATGTTCATGTTTCTCACAAGGTTCAGTTGACCATAATCTGAGTTTGGTTACAATATGATTCTGATCGCCTACAATTTTAACATCATAAGGAATTGCTTTGATCCATACTGGGTTAATCAGTTTTGTATTTTCTACATATCCGAACAAAGGAATATCGATTGCTTCCTCATCGATTCTTGTTTCCCAAACAAATGGATTTGCTAACCATGGATCTAGAAGTTCAACTTGATGATGATTAATTATATCCTGTTTAAAAAATCCATGTTGATATCTCAAACTATTACCATACAATGGTAATCCTAAAGATGCAGCAGAATCTAGGAAACAAGCTGCAAGTCTACCCAAACCACCATTACCTAATCCTGCATCAACTTCAGAATGTTCAACCTCATTTAAATCTATATCTAATTCTTTAAATGCTTCTTTTACAGTATCGTAGTAACCACTGTTTTGTAGATTATTGGTAATAAGTCTTCCCATTAAAAATTCCATCGAAAAATAGATGGTTTTCTTCAAGTTATTATTTTTAACATATTCAGTAGTCTTCAAATAATCTGAATCCAAACTTGATTCTAATAAAGATGCTAAAACTGTGTATCTTTGATATATCGATGAATCTTTCAATTCAACATTTGCAGTCTCCATTAGACCTTCTAGAAATGCTTTTTTGAAAGAATCTTTATTACTAAATATATTTGTCATTTTTTTCGCTCCTTATTTTTATACATGATTATTTTAACACAAAATGATGTGATATGAATATGCCACCGTTTACACAATCACATTTTTACTTAAAAAGCTGTTAACTATGTTAAATTATGGAATTTATACATTAAAAATAATGATTTTTCGATTTTTAAGCATAAAAAAAACAAGCACATGATTGCTCATGTGCTTATTGTCAATTCTTTGAGTTAATGGTTTTTAGCGATTAAACTTCAATCAAACCTAAACCTTTAGCTTCGCCAACTCCAAATTCTGCATAAACTGCATAATATGTACCAGCTGCAAGAGCTACTGGATTGTCGTTCCAACCACCAGCTTGGTCAACATTTTCTTCAACAAATGGTGGAATGTATAATGTAGCAGGAGTCATACTCATTATTTCTCCTGATTCAGGACTTTGTGCCCACCAGTTAGGAACTACATCATCAGCATCTGTACGAATAATCTTTACCGTAAGATTGCCATCTAAAACAGTAACTGTACCATCAATTTTGTAAGTTACATCCCAACCAGCTGCTGCAGCAGGTAATGTTATTTCCAAAATATAAATAGCAGTTGCATCTTCAAGTTTACCAAAAATCGAGGTAACTCTTTCGTCATTACGAGCAATTGCTGTCATCATATACAAGTCATTGCCTGGAGCATCACCCCAACCAGCAAAATTACCAGTAACATAGAAGTCTTTGCCTTCAATGAAAAGAATTGGATACCATTCTGCATAAATTGTTATATTTTTTTTAGGCATAACTGTGAAAATATATAGGGTTGTTAAATTCTCATCGCTATACCAACCATTAAATACATAGCCTTCTCTTATTGGCTCTGATGGTTCTAAGATATCTGTATTATCATCTTGTGTAATAGCTTCAACTAATGATCCTCCATTACTATCAAAATGAATAGTGTAAATACCTGAGGTTTTACATCCTGTAAATAAGAATATAAGTAGAAAAATAGTAAGTAAAGTCAACTTATTAATATGTTTCATAGAAATCCCTCCATAAAATCACTTGTTTCTTTTTCTAAAGATACCTCTTACTCTAAGTATCCATTTGCCTAATATTTCTTTCCGATGAACTTTCCTTCCTATCTTCTTTTGATCTTTATAGACTTGTGCATCTTCTTTTTGCTTTCTTTGTTGTTCTTTGATCTTTCTAAGTCTTTCAATTCGATCTTCTTTCAAATGTTTATAGAGTTGTTTTTTAACAGCACGTGCTCTTGTTTGTGCTGTTAAGCCTAGGGAATCAGTAACAAACACTTTAAGTTCGCTAACTTTTCGATTACCTTTATTAATATCTGAGATGATTGTTTTTAAATTATCGACTTCAATTTTTGCGCATATATAATCTCTAGATGGAATAACGACTTTATGATCATTGGGAAGATTTTCTTTCATTAGATAACTCTTATAAAAATCTATATTTTGATTTTGATATACATATCCAAATCCAGCCACTCTAACATCATTGATATTTTTATTGTAGATTGAAATCACGAACTGCTTTTTTTGACTTACAGCATCTATTTCATAAGCTGTTGTAATCTGAAACTTCTTATTTGAAAAATAACGAACAAAGTAACGATTAAAGCTCAAGATAGATAATAAGATAATAAATGCAAGTATAAACAATATAATAACAATTAATTCAAAATTATCTTTAATGAATGTCATTTTTTATTCCCCCTTGCTCAATAAGTAATGAATCAACTTATTGATTTTTTTGAAAGTATCTAGATTATAATGCTTTTCATCAACCTTTGCTCCCTTATTGAGCAAATAGATCATAGTCTTTAAATCATCTAATTTCGTCCAGCTAAGTAAATAGTTAAGATCTTCTTGATTTAAATACTGACTGATATCCTCTAGTAATGATGTATTTGATACTTCAACACACGTTTCAGCAATCTTTTTAAAGATAATCTGCTCATGATAATTAGCAATCAAATGAGAAAAGATTTTTTCTTGTTTGTTTGCTATCGCTTTTTTGACTACTTGTGTCATATCTGTAAATAATGCAAGTTTTGCAAATTCAATAACAAGATCATACTCATTAGTCTCCAAGACTGAAAGCATTGCCCCTTGGACATTTAAGCTAACCTTTTTAACCCAGCTTATTGGCTTTTTATAGAAGTGATGAACATACATCATAATTCCTTCATGAAACTGATGTTCAATAAACTTCTTTGTTGTTGTAACAAAATCATCATCTCTATTTTGAGTAATTAAATAACTCTTTAAAATATGTTTTAATTGATATTTACTAATCACTTCTATATAATCTGTTCGTGTTAATGGAATATGTTCAACATCTGTCTTTGCAAATGAAAAGAATTTATTCTTGATTGGATTTTTCACCATCATGAGTTCATAAACGATATCCTGATTAGATTCCTTATCAAGAAGTCCCCATATAATCATGTTTGTCGTTTCATCATCAATATGAAAAGATCCTTGTAGTTCTGTATATTTCATGATGTATCTCATAATATCCTTATGGCTTTCTTCAAGATAGAACCTAATAATTCTTAAATAAACCTCTGATGCCCTATGATAATAATCAGGCACTAATAAAACACCTGCTTGATCGATATATAGCATCATATCAAGCTTCCTTTGATCAATAATATAGTCAACTAAGACTTTACCATATAAATCAGGTTCAGCAATATTAAGGTTTCCTGGACTTACTTTGTTAATTGCTGATATCCCTTGATTCACAACTCTTTCATATTCGGAGATAACTTCAGTTGTCTCCTGTGTCTTTAAGTTAAGTAGGTCATCGAGTGTAATATCAAAAAGTTTAGCAATATTCATTAAATTCTGAATATCAAAAGAGCTCTTACCTCTTAGATTCTGAGATACAGCTGATTTTGATATCGATAGTGCATTTGCAAGATCATCTTGTGTCATGCTTTTCTTTTTGAGGAGTCTTTTGATATATTCTCCTACTTTGACATTATCAATGACATCTGGCATATGAGCACCCCCTTATGGTTATATTATAGTCCTTGATTGGTTATTTGAAAAGATTGTTTGTACTTAACTGGTGATTAACTTTAAGTCCACATTAAAAGAAAGCATGAAATGATGCTTGAAATTAAGTTAAGCATTAGTTAATAATTACATTCAATACTAGATATGTAAAAATATAACCAAGTTATTTCTCGGTGTTTATATCTTTGAATACTAACCAATTTTAATGTTTCTTCTTCTAAGCATCCAGTAAAACATTCCATATGTTAATAAGCTATCAAAAGCTATTCCCGCAGCAAACATCAATGCTATGATCTGAAGTGTGGGTTGGTAGACTCCTGTAACATATAAAATAAATAGCGTTCCATAGAATAAAGTATTTATAACAATAGACTGAAATAACATGTATTGTGTTTTCCCAATGCCATAGAATATGCTGTCTATTACATTGTTATAGGCAAACAAAACATAGAAGCCAATACTGATCATAACAATCTGGTACACACTCTGATAATTACTTAATTGTAAAACATCTCTTAGGAACGGAATGTATAAAGGTATTGTTACAAACCAAATTACAACAATTATAGTAGTTACTCCAAAGTAGCCTAATGTCTTCTCTTTAATTGCTGCTTGATCTTCTCCACAATCTCTTTTAACTAATTCTCCTAATTGCATGATGGGTAATAATAACCATCCCCATATAAAATTATTAGCTACCCAGAAAGTTCCTTGTTCTCCCACAACATTTACCATTCTAATGATCATCAACATAAATGCTATGTTTCGAATCAGACTTTCTAATCCGGAAATACCTCCAATTTTACTTAAATCCTTAATCCAAGCAAACGATAATTTTGTTTTTGAGATAAGATTGATTCCTTCTTTTTTAAAAATGAAATAGATTAAAATCATAAGAAGTATGTTGACTATAATATTTGACAAAGCGATACCGTTCACTCCTAAGTTTAGTGATAAATTCAGTGTTGAGACAAAGAAAACATCAAAGAATACAGTTATGATCATTTGTATCCCTAAAACAAGATACAGATATTTGTTCTTGTTCATCACAACTAAAACTACAATTGAGAATTTAACTAATGTCATGAAAACAGCAGCGATAGTTTCTAATCTGATATATGATGCGGTTTGATCAATTAAGGAAACATCTTGTGCCATGAATTTAATAAGTGGAACTGCAAATATGACGATGAGTAACGACAACGAAGCATAGACTAATCCAGTAAATATTAAACCGGTTTTCACTTTGTTCTCTAATTCTAACCTATCTTTAATAGCCATACCAATAAAGAAAAACAATGGTAGGATAATTGCTTCTTGTAAGATTTCATATAATAGATTCACCCAAGATAATTGACTAGCAATATTAAATCCCCATTCACCTGGTAGCTGACCTAGTAGAAATATTCTAACTGTTGTATATATGGTAGGTATTAAACCCATCAATAATAAAGCTAGAAACAAACGATAATTTATTTTCTTCATTGATTCTAAAATTCTATTTATCATATATATTCTCCATTTTTATGGTTAATTTCGATTAGCACCCTATGACCTCAATTCTTTTAAGGTCATAAAGTGCAAAGCTGAACAACTTTAATACCCGAATTGGGTATTAGTCTTAATCAAGACTATAATCACCAGTGCTAATCTTCATCTTTTTCCTGACACTTATCATTATTTGGATTCAATTGATCTGCATGATTATCTAAATCCGATTGATATGCATCGTTATTAGGATTGTTTTGATTAGAATAATTGTCAAGTTGTTCTTGTGAATGAGTATGTCCACTCGCTCCTCCGCCTTTTGGCATATGAATTCCTCCTCTCTATATTTACAAATAAAAGCCACTCTCATTAGATACAATGAAAATGGCATAGTTAGAATGCATATTTTTACAGCCATCTTCACTATAACAACAGATAAATCTGAAGTTTGCGACCAACTATTATTTTGAATAGACAGTCACAAGGGTGTAAATCCTTAAATAATGAAAACTTTTTTATTTGATTGACTTTATTATATTCTTATCATTTGATTTAGTCAATAGCGTAAATCAAACCTTAACTCGGTCACAGCAACTTGAAGACAACTCAAAAATATTCACATTTGAGTAGAAATAATATTGTTCAAAATTTCATATTATATTTTTATTTATTGCTTCTTATTATACAATCGCCATATTCTTTCCAAGACGAGTTGTTAATATAAGATTTCAGCAAATTCTCATCTAAAATTATAACTTTTTGGTATCTGTTCACCTATAGTACGTTATAAATTGCTGCGTAGTTTATCATTAAGCATTTATACATTGCGGTTTTATAACTATTTAAATCCACACTCTTATTGCCTTTATACATTTGATCGAAATATTGCTTAAGACCATTTTGATCGCCTACAATTTTCAAACAAGTAATATAACCTTTGATACTAATAAACTCGCTTGTGGCTTCTTTAGCAAACAATTCGAAAAGTTTAAATACCTTGCAATGATTATTGATTTTAATTGTGTCTATTGCTGCCCATGTTGCCGGTGTATTTACATAAAAGTTAAAAATTGGTAACGATTCGATTATGTTAAATGAAGCACTTAACCATTCATCATTATCATAATCATCATAATAAGGATTAATAGGTGTATCACTATACGATGTGTATACAAGTGATTTTTTATCAGTATTGCAATCGCTGCAACATGGATATAAATTTATTGGTGTTACCGCATAAATTGGATATTTGGATTTAGCCATAAAATGATCAAGTGTTCTTACTTTTCTAACTCCACAATTTGGACACACATCATTATCAGCTAATAATCTTAGTTTATTATAATATGATCTCCCTTTCGCACTTTTTACCAACTTTTCATTATATAGTTTTATCATGTCATCTTTAGTAACGGGAATCGGTCCGATAGTATTGTGAGGAAGTATTGTATGTGCAGTTTTACTAGCAAAAGTGCCATCTAAATTCACAGATGCTGTTAATGCATTTGCTCTAATTGAATTGTAATGGATTCTAACTGTTGATTCATTGAAACTTGAAACACAGTCATCAAATACATCTTCAACTAACATGGTAGGTTTAGTGGAAATCTTTTTCATTTTTAAGGTACCTCAATAAATTTAAATATGCTAATGCTTCATCTCCCAAATGATGAATCAAATCCTCTTTTATTCCTTGCTTATTATCTTCAATCACATCATTCAAAATCTCATAGAAACCAGAAATATCCGACTCAAGATTAAATGCTTGTTTCATAATGGTATTAATACTTGCGCCATAAGTCTCATATTTTGGTCTTTCTATTTTTATTTCTTCTCCATATCTAGTAATTATATAGCAATTAGATTTAGGAATTTCTCTTAATATTAATGGTGAATGTGTAGCAATAAAAGCTACTCCATTTTTAACTTTTAATATGTGAGATAATGCTTTTAAAAAGTTTGATAACAGCGGTGGATGTAAATGTGATTCTGGTTCATCAATAATAATAAACGTTTTCTCTTCAATAATATCAACTATTTTTGTTATCATACTTAGTATTGATTTATGTCCAGAACTTAATAGATTAAATCTGTCTTTTATAGTTGCAGTTTCACCATATGTTCCATAATTGGCATATTTGAGATTAGATATAGATGAATCACTTATTTCATCATCAATGTTTAAAATGTTTAGAACTTGAATCCATAATTTTTTCTTGTTTTTAATTTTAAAACATTTGATCAAACTATTTGAAAACTCGTCACTAAAGACATTATACACTACATTATTGCTAGAATTTGTTAATTTTTTTATTCCCCAAAATTCATATTTTATAATTGAATCCTCGGGGTTAATTGCATTATAGATTGAATCAAAATAACTATAACTTATGCACATAACTTTAGAGAAAATATTATCTAATGAATTTGAATTGTTCGTACCCTCTGTTTGAATATCAAAAGAACTGTTTGTTTTCGTTTTTAGAGATAAAGATTTAATCATCTCATTGATTAGATAAGTTTTCCCAGAGCCGTTTCTGCCGATAATTGCATGAATATTCGTTGGTATTATAGAATCCGGATCTACTTCAAATTCTAATCTTGAGTATTTATTAAAAATCTGATAATTGAAGATAAAATGATAATCTGTAAGTTCCAATCCGCCTAATGCAACTCGATGAAATTGACCGGTAATAGATAGGGGCGTAACCCATCTCAATAAAGATGTATTTAAAACCTCATTATCTTTATTTTCATTATATAGATTGTTATTATATGCAATATCATTTAGTCCAGTAAGCACCATGTGTTTAATATTTTCTTCGAATTTCTCATCTAAATCATTTAATTTTAGATAAAATGAAACTTCTTGTCCCAAAGAAAAATAATCTGAGCTTAATTGTTCAAATGAACCATCTAAATAATCATAAGTTCTTCCAGGTTTTTGAAACTGTTTATAGGCAATTTTAGTGTACCCTAGAGAGTAATGTTCCTCTCCATCATAGTAATATAAGGTGAAGTTAGTTTTGTAATCAAAATCATCCCAATTATCATATACAAGATAAAAACCTCTTTTCTTCCAATTAGTAACGCTTTTATGAACATAAAACATATCAAATTATCTCCTCTTTTGTAATTATTGTAATATTTTAGCCGTGATTCTATAATAAAATCATTATAACTATATATTGAAAATAGCTTTTCCAGGTAGTGATTTTTTGAAACTCGGATCCTCTGTATCAGTATTACTCTTATTAATTGCGTTTTTGAAAAATTCCTTATAATACGGATTAAGTAATTGCAACAGATTTTGTATATTATCCATCAATGATTCCCCCACTTTTCCATCATCTAAAAAGCACTCATGAAAGTCTTCATACACAAATAGCATTCTGTGATGACTAACTGTATTACGAAGCTCTTTTACTGCATACAGATTCTCTATCAAATGATCAACATTTCCATATAACTTGAGTAATTCTCTCTTTTTCAATTTTTTTGATATGTTCAATAATTGATTAAAACCCAAATCTTCCAATTCTTTTGATAAGTTACTTCCCTCAATAATCGATTTATAAATTGGTTTAGATAATTTTTTTATACCAATTAAATTGCTACTATAATTATTGGATATATACCCTTTAATACCTTCCTCAAAAGCGGAAAGGAATTTATAAAGGATATTACGTATTCTCTTGTCATAAATGTAAAGATTTTGTACCTTTTTATACTGTATTTTGTCATTCTTATTTAAACCAATATAATTGACAAGTACTGTGTGATAGGATACACCTTTTAAATTCAAATATTGTATGCATCTATCCTCTTCCATAGCATTTTCAAACTCCATCCTAGTAATAAAGTCTTCTTTTGATATTTCTAGGGAGAGTTTTGTCTCTATGGGTTTAAACCCAGTTATATCTGCTGTATACATTATTTACTGCTTCATAAAACAATGTAAAGGATTTTTTGCCTTCGTCATTGTTATTATTTTTGAGTTTGAGATACTCATCTCTCACTTCATTCCACAATCCATTCGCCTTAAGGTTCGAAACTTTAGAGGTATAGTTTTTCGCCGATGGCTTTTCATTCCAAGTATAAACATCTGTCGTTTTATTTCTTATAAGTATTTCTTGGTGGGACTCATCATCATCGCCAATATATTCATTCACGATAGCAAAATCGCATCCATGTAATATCCTACTATTTTTTTTATCAACAACCTTAATCACCATTGATTGTTTACCATTTGAAACATTGCTATACTGGGTGTTTTGTATTACATCTTCTAATTCTTGTATGAACAATAACTTCAAATCTTTTGGACCCAAATCTGAATCTTTTTGAATTATAAAATTATAGTCAAAATCAAATCCCGCATTGCCTCCTACAGCTCTAGTCACTAGGTTCTTTCCACCACTTCCTATAAGTTTAGGATTGAATGTAATATTTTCGTTTCTTAAGTTATTTTGCAAATCTTTGATAATTTCTTCAACTTTCTCTTTTGCGGGTTTCAATTCAGCTTTTTCAACATACTCAAATGTTCTACCAGCATAATCCGCCATACTTATCACTCCTTTTATATTTTCCTATACCTTCATAAATTAATCATAAGCTTTAATATTTTTTAAACTTAATAACTAGAGTCGAAAATAGAAATTACCAATTTTACATGATTTTATTCTTTCAAATCACCACTAAATACCAACCACCAACTTTTTCAATATATCACTAATGAAAACATATCTACGTGTGTAATTATTGGGAATTCTAATTAAGTTTATGTTATTGTCTTTACAGATTTTCTCTTTTAATTTATCCCTTTTTATGGTTGATACATCATATAGATGTTCATCTCCATCTAACTCAATAACTAATCTTGGTATATCATCATTCTTTAATTTTTCATATATAACAAAATCAAACACTGCTTTAACTCCATAATCAAATAATTCAGGAGCGGTAAAACGGTTTAAAATATCAGCAATTTTCACCTGTTTTCCAATAACATACTTATTACCAAAAGACAATATGTGATTAATAGTCTCCAAAAGTTCTTTCTCTTTCTTCGTATTATACTGTCTATAATTTGAACTATTAACGTAATTATCCCCTTGAACTTCCTTCAAGTCAACCATTTTCCCATTTTTCCTAACGTATTCTGCAAGTTCAAAATAATCATTAGTTTTTCTTGATCTTTTCTTAATTTCATTAAAGTCTCCGACCATGATAAATTCTTTTTTTGCTCTTGTTGTAGCAACATTAATAAGTTCTTGGTTATTTTTAACCCAATCAAATGTCTTTGGTGAACTTTTTGATGTTATTGCTGAGCTCATATAAATTGTATCTTTTTCATCTCCTTGAAAAGTATGTACAGTTCCAACATCTACATTCGATAGGTTTTCTTGTTTGATTCTCTCTCTTAATAGTTCAGCTTGATTTCTAAATGGTGTAATAATACCTATTGATCCACCATTACGTGATTTAATATCTTGAATTATCATCTCAACTTCAGCTATTGCTGTGTTTTTCTCATTGGATCTTGAAATCTTTCCTTGATTAACAGGAAGAAAGAATAGCGCTTGTTTATCAAATCCAGCTTTTTCTGGAATAATTAATTTTTTATTGTAGTATTTCCTATTACTAAAATCAATAATATCTTTATGACACCTGTAATGATATCTTAACAATATGAATTTTGAAATACTATCTACACTTTGCATCAATCTAATAATGGAACTATCAACATAATTATATGATTTAGATACACCATATTTTCTCATCAACTTCTTATTTGTTTCTGGGCTTAAGGTGATAACAGGTCTCAGTTGGTTTTGATCACCTACTAATAATAACTTCTTACCCCTAATGATTGGAAAGAGAGAAGCCCCTATAGCACATTGACCTGCCTCATCTATAACAACTAAGTCAAAATTTTGAGTAGGTGCGCCTAATCTATATGCCGACTGATTAGTAGTCATAATAATAGGAAAAACTCTTTGGAGCTGTGTAAAGTTATCATTATCAATGAGATATGTATTAAAAAGTTTAACTTGTTCATCTTCATTTTCATGATTAAGGATATCAACAAACTCTTTGTATTTAGGTTCCTTTAATCTCTTAATATACTTAATACTTGTAAAGAATAACCATGTGAAAAAACTATCATCCGCTTGAACTACATGCTGGTGTATTTCTGTATCAGCTAATATAGGTATAGCTTGATACTCTTTTTCTTTTTCAGAAAGATCCGCATTAATAACAATATTAGATCTAAATTCAAGAGATATACTGGTTAGCATTGATTTTAAAGCATCTATTTCTTCTTGTAGTTCTATCCTTCTTTCATAGTTATCTATGATATGGTTAATATCTTGCATACTACTTGTATTGTTAATTTTATGTCTAGATAGTTTTAAATCGTCGGATTCGTGCTTATTGTATCTTTTCATATACTCTTTGATTATCATGATAGATTCTTTTATTTTTTCATTATTGCCCAATCTAAGAATTGGAAGGGGTAACGGTCTATTTCTAGATTCAAGACTTTTTAGCTTCGCATATATATCATCTATAGGTTTATTGTTATTGGATGATACAAGTACTGTTTGTTCATTAAAAAATGCTGAAATTAATAGATTCAATATACTTTGCGTCTTTCCCGTACCAGGAGGTCCTTGAACATATGTGATAGGTTGTTTTAATGCATTATGTATAACGCGTAACTGATCAATGTTCATCATGTTATCTAATAAAACAATATCAAATTTCCGCTTTCTGCTTAACATTGTCGTATCCATGTTTCCAAAGAATGCCTTTAGTGGTGTTGATAATGTATTACCAATTTTAGATTGAGCAATACTAGAAAACTCTTTTTCTATATGCGCATTATAATTTCTGACTAAATCCATAATGTATGGTCTATCATCAAGTGCTTCATTGAATCGTTTTAATGGACCAACTAACATCTCTTTCGCTTTATGTGGGTTCTTATCAAATAACTCAGTAAATGATTCAGTTTCTATATCTAAATAATTTCTAAGATTATGTTTAAATGAATTATTTTCATCACTAGAAAATTCATAATTATAATATGTTTCAGCACTCATAACAAGGCTTCGTATTTCAGGATTGAATAACAACTTTTTATATGCAGCAACAAAAAGACCTTGTTTTGTCTTAATGGATAACAAATTAAGAGCAAGCTCAGTTGTCATAAATTGTCTGTGTTTATCCTTTTTAGACAATTTTTCAAGCTTTTGAACTAACTCAGCAATTTGTAAGAGTGATAATTCATAGAACCCTTTGTTCTTCGCTTTTTTTAATGCTTCTTCATCAATGGCTGATACTAAAGCTGTTTCTTTTTGATATGGAATAGAATCATACTTGATACATTCTTTTATATAATCCAGTGTTTTCTCATTATATAAATCATAATTTAACCAAGTTAAAATGCTGATATTTTTCTCAATCTTTTGAATCAATTCAATTGGTTGTTCATATGAAGTATGATCAATAATATCAGCTTTTTTTATGCTGTCAAAACGTAAAAAAGCATCAGGTATGATGCCTTTATTTTCGTTATCTATTTTTGTTATATTAAACATTGTAACCACAAACGCTTTTTGTTCAATATTGATATCTTTGATTGCACACCAATAAGAGGTTTTTTCCCCTTCCCTATTTTGGTATTCAATTGAAAGCCATTTTGCTTCCTTTATAGCTTTTGACATCGATTGAGCAATTTTCCCCATAAATCCACCCCAATGCTTTAATTTACTCAAATTATATCATTTTTTTATAAAAATGTTATATAAATCAGGGATTAGATAACAACTCTTCTATTTTTATACTTTACTATCTTGAAAATTGCATATCTAACATGCTAAGTCTTCTATTTGCGGTTCATCATAATTGTTTATGATTGCATTTTGTATATCATACTCAATTCTAGTGATTGCTTTTCTAGATACACTCTCTTTTACTTCTTTAAGAAATTGTTTCTTTCCATGAGTATCAAAATAAGCACAAAGAATCATAGATTGATAATAATAATTTTGAATTGATTGTTTCTTATTATCCGTCATCATCTGTTGATATGTCTTATCATCACAATGCACCATTGTATAATACATTCCCATTTCTGTTTCGTAAACAAAATCAATATAAATATCCTCTTCAACAACATCTCTTTCAATTAATACAAATTTTCTCATAAGTTTCTCCCTTTTGGTCATTAATGACCGATCATTTGAAAAAGATGAATGTTGCGAATTATTCTGTATCCTTATCTAATATTTCCTCATAAAATGTTTGTATTGATATTGAAGTTCCTCCACATGAGCATATTGCAGCCATGCATGTTGCATTAGAGCCATAAACTTTCTTATCAAGATAACTAACGGTGACAATAGGAAAGTTGTATTCATCTGTTCCTAGATAGTCTGCTACAAAAAATCCTCTTGAACGTAACATATTTAAAAACGGAATTAGTTCTTCAATTGAACGATATGATACATGAAGTTGTTGATGTTTTGGTTTATCAATTGCATATTTCATTTGTTTCTTTCCTTTCTTATTATTTCCATAAAAGACAAAAAAAGACCCCATTGTTAAAAGATGAGATCTTGAATCCTTGTAAATATATCCCATCAATCAAGCTTTAGCACCTTGCCTATATATAGGTAGGTTGCTGAAGGGTCATAGAGCTTGTCTCTCGCCTTCTCTTTATGGTAGTTTCATTATATCATATGATTCTTATATAGTTGTATAAATCAATATTTATTATAAGCATTGACAAAAACATTATTGTAGTTTGATCAATCCATTGCTTTTTAGAAATTCAATCGCAAGTGCAATCGCCGTCTTTTTGCTAGGATGATAATCCTTGTTTCTAATTTTTGAGAAGTGCTTTCTATCAATATTTGCTTAATTATAGATATTCGCATCAGTTTCGCCTTTTTAATCAATGAGTCTAAGTAAAGATTCTGAGAATGTTTTGTCCACTTCATCAATAAAATATGATTTAAATACTCTTCCGTTCAATATTCTCCATCTTTTCCTTAATTTAATCACTGATTTTATCATAAATTTTTCTTATCAGATAAGATAACTAAAGACAAAAGAGTGCTAAGTCGTGAGTCGTTCGTACCCCACTTACAAAGAAAGCCATGCGTAAGCTTAGTGCTGATACCTGCTTTAGATTTATACAGCTTATAGTTTATGTTGTTTAAAAATTTATTAAAAAATGTTTTTAGCTACATTTCATCTCTTGATATGATAGAATAAATTGTATGGAACGATTAAGGAAAGGATGGATACGATGTCAAATTATAAACTTGCATCTTTGTTTGCTGGTATAGGTGGAATTGATTTGGGATTTGAACAAGCAGGATTTGAATCTGTTTGGGCAAACGAAATTGACAAGAATTGTGAAATAACATTTAAAGCCAACCACCCTAATATTAATCTTCTTGTTGATGACATCAATAATATTTCAGCTTCTTACATTCCAAATGTATCTGTATTAGGTGGAGGATTCCCATGTCAGCCATTCTCTGTTGCGGGTCATCGTAAAGGATTTGATGATGATCGTGGAGGTTTGTTTTTTCAAATAGTTAGAATATTAAACGAAATGAAAGAACAAAATAGATTGCCCCAGGTTGTGTTTTTGGAAAATGTTAAAAACCTATTCACACATAATAATGGTGGCACTTATAAAACAATGGAATTAGAATTGAAGGTATTAGGTTACACAATAGTATCTAAAATTCTTAATACTTATGAATATGGTAATATTCCTCAAAATAGAGAAAGATTATTTATCGTTGGATTTTTAAATGAAGATGTTGCTCACAGGTTTCAATGGCCAGAACCAGTACCATTGACTAACACTTTAGAAACTACGATTGAGTGGGATGCAGATGTTGCAAAAAAATACTATTACACATCAACTCATAAAGTGTACGGGGTTTTGAAAGCAAACATCTTAACCAGGGGATCTATTTATCAATACAGAAGAGTTTATGTAAGAGAAAATAAATCTGGTTTAAGTCCAACATTAACAGCTAACATGGGTATGGGCGGTCACAATGTACCTATTATTTTAGATTCAAAAGGTAGAATTAGAAAGTTGACTCCTAGAGAGACATTAAAGTTACAGGGGTTTCCAAATGATTTTGTGATACCAACAAATCTTAGTGATTCCCAATTATATAAACAGGCTGGTAATTCAGTATCAGTTAATGTT
>CAZVDQ010000005.1:0-60814 GCA_964625435.1 uncultured Mariniplasma sp. | reverse complement strand
GCTACCCCTCTAAGTCTACTTTCGCTGCTAACAAGTTTAACTCTAACATCAGTAATCTTCATTTTGCCCTCCAAGACGTCCTTTTATATGTTGATTATAGCATATTCAAACTTATTATAAAAGTTTTTTTAGATTTTTGGCTCCGTTTTGAGGTAATGAAGGCCAGATTTGGTTATTTTGTCTTCTAAATCCATTCCATTTTGCTTAAATGTTAAAAGATAAAAAGTTGAACCACTTCCGCTCATTAAACAATTGAAATTAAGTCTTTTCACTTGGGAGTATACCTTTTTTAATGAAGGATAACACATGAGTGTTGTTTTTGTTAACTGATTATATGTTTTCTTAAAGAATAGAATATATTTTTCGTTCAAATAATTCCTAAATAGACGATCAAATTGTCTTGAATGATATTTAATTTTATGGTTTTCAAATATTTCTTTTGTGGATACACTAACCTCTGTTAAGAACAAATAAATGTCTTTAATTGGTGGATTATCAATAAATAATAAACTCTCACCTCTACCATAAACGTATGCGGGTTGATTATATAAACAAAACAAAGTATCTGATCCGAGTTTTAATGCCAATTCTTCTAAATCTTCAAGGTTTTTATTGAGTCCCCATAATTGATTAAGTCCTCTTAAGGTTGCAGCAATATCTGCGGAGCCTCCACCTAATCCGGCGCCAATGGGAATCATTTTTTTGAGTGTGATTTTAGCACCTGATGTGATATTAAACTCTAGTTGCATAAGTTTTGCTGCTTTTAAGATAGCATTGTCTTCAATCTGAACATTTGATTTCAAAACTAATTCGTTATGTGGTTCAAACTCAAGGATGTCATGTAACTCAATAGGGATCAAAATCATTTTCAGTTCATGATATCCATCAATTCTTTTTTTAACGACATCTAGTGCAAGATTAATTTTCGCATGCGCTTGTTCTCTAATCATTTTCCCACTCCTTCGTCAAAAGAATGAAATCCTCTTTAGTTAACGCTTCAGCTCTCACATTGGGATTGAATCCATGATTTGTTAAAAATGCTTCTAACTCGATTTTAGGCTTGTTAAATGCTTCATACCAATTGTTGACTAATGTCTTTCTTTTTTGTCTAAATGCTTCTTTTACAAGACTCAAAAAAAGTTGTTCCCTCTCAATTTCAATCAGGGGTGTTTGTCTTTTTACGATGCGAATAACTGCACTATCAACATTTGGAATAGGATAAAACATTTGTCTTTTAACATCCATCATTTTATGTGCTTCAGCATGATATTGTAATATGATAGATAGTGCATTATATTGCTTACTTTTTGGTGTAGCAAGTAATCTATCACAAACCTCTTTTTGAATCGTGAGCGAAGCTGTTTTAATATTTTTTGTTTCTAATAATTTAAATAAAATAGGTGTCGTAATATAATATGGTACATTAGCAACCACATGTAAATCCATCTTATAGATTGATAAATCAGCTTTTAAAAAATCTTGATATAATACGGTTAAATTATCAAATTTATCCTCAAATTCATCTAGGATTGGTTTAAGGCTCTCATCAATTTCATATGCAATAACATCTTTAGCTGATGAAGCCAAAAAAGTAGTCAGCGCTCCTTGGCCTGGTCCTACTTCAATCACGTGTTTATCTGAGATATTTGATTCTCTGACAATCTTCATTAAAAGATTTTTATCTCTTAAGAAGTTTTGTCCATACCTTTTTTTAGCTTGATGATTCACTCAGTACCTCAATAATCTTTTCTTGAGATATATCAAACATCTTGAGACGATGATATAATGTTTTTCCATTTGTATGTCCAATTTTTAATGTTTGAGCCAATCTCATTCTTCTTTTTCTACTGTCTTTTGATCCTGTTAATCCAATATCAAATAAAAATGCATGTGTCACGTTACTTTTAGAACTTTCTCTAATAATGAGCATATCCTTCAGTGCATTTTCTATTGTTTCAGTTGATGCATGTTCAATTCCAATTTTCTTTCCATTTTTGCTGTGCGCTGACTCTTGATCGATAAATGCATGGAAAATATGTGTTAGTGATTTTCCTAGAATGCGTCTAATGCGTTCTCCAGCATGATCTGGGTCTAAAAATAAGATGATATCATGGGTTTCATCTAATGCTTTTAAGACTTCAATGCGATCTGGATCAATGGCACTACCGTTGGTTGTAATTACTTGAATATCTGGGTAAATCTGTTTTAGTCTCGAGGCATCATTTCTTCCTTCGACTACGAATACCTTAGGTCTCATTGTTTACGATAGAAAAATTTAGGATCATTTTTCGTTCCGCTCAACATTAAGCTTTCAATTATTTTTGATTGTTCTTTGAGTGTGGATATAGTTCCATTATCTAACAAGATAAATATCTGATCACCGTAACTTACATCATCATCTTTATATGTACTATTTTGAACCGTGCGGTAAGTTATAAAATATTTTAACTCTTCAGGTTTATATCCTTTTTTTATCTTTTCAATCTGTGCTTGATTTTCAGATGTGTCATCAATATATCCCCAAATTCGACGATTTAAGAAATCCAATGATAATTCTCTTAATATATCATCACTTGATTTAGAAAAACTTGCAATCAGTCCATTAACATAAAAATCATCAATTTCTATATAATTGTCTAAGTTTAAAGGATCATTAATTATATTTTTTAGTGGTTCAACATTTCCAATAAATGGAAATCCTAAAATCAATAAATCTTTAACTCTTTGATATATCTTTTCTAACACAACTTCATAAGCTCTTGCGACTGGATGATAATAGACCTGCCAGTACATATGATATCTACTAATCAAGTAATTTTCTATAGCGTGAATACCGCTAATCTTAAAAACAACTTGACCATCCTTGATATATAAAACTCTAATCAATCGATCTAAATCAATATGTCCATATGCAGCTCCAGTGAAATAAGCATCTCTTTCGAGATAATCTAATCTATCTGCATCAAGTTGACTTGAAATTAATTGTTCTATGAGTGGAAATTTCTTTTCCTTTTTCAATACTGAAGAAACATCACATGCAAAATCTGCATCAATAGAATCTAAAATGCTTCTTAATTCAACATTTTTTATGACAAGTTCTGCGCCAATCTTTTCATGGTCTAC
This sequence comes from uncultured Mariniplasma sp., assembly GCA_964625435.1. GTDB lineage: Bacteria > Bacillota_I > Bacilli_A > Acholeplasmatales > Acholeplasmataceae > Peloplasma. The sequence continues at coordinate 57,691 of CAZVDQ010000005.1, read as the reverse complement.
TCCAAAAATATCCTCAAATGCATGTGAATATGCTCCATGACCAATATCATGTAATAAAGCTGTGCTTAAAAAGACGAGTCGATCTCTTTCATTTAATGCTTTTTGAATATCTGGAACTGTCAAAAAACGATTCGCAATTTCATAAACACCTAGACTATGCGAAAATCTTGAATGTTCTGCTCCATGAAAAACCATTTGAACACCACTTAATTGACGTATTCTTCTCAATCTTTGAAAAAGAGTTGAGTTGATCAATCTTTTAATAAGTTCAAAATCAACATGGATGTAGCCATACAATGGATCCTTATATACTTGTTGTTTAACCAGCTTATTCACTCAATTGCCTCCTTTGGCAAAAAAGTGCCATTTTTGGCACTATGCATTAATTGTATATGATTTTACTAATTCAATCTGATCTCCAGTATTGAGCATAAAAGCACTACCGTCATCAGTATCTAGATGGCAGTCTAATCTAAAATTAGGGTGTACTCTGCATAAGACATTATCCATAATACCCGCTTTAATTCCTCCAACTTTTAAACTGACGATTTGACGATCAACGACACCAAATTCTTTTCCTTCTTCTAAAGAAAAATGAATATGGCGATCAGCGATGATGACACCTTCAGTAATTTCTACCTGACCTTTGGGTCCAATCAGCGTTGCTGGTCCGGAACCTTTTACATTTCCTGATGATCTAACGGGAGCTACAAATTTGAAACGTAATGCATCACTTCTTGATATTTCTACTTGAGAAGCTAGACGAACAGGTCCTAAAATCCGAACTCCTGCTAAAAGTTTGCCTTCTGGACTCATCACATCAACCTTTTCGTTAGCTGCATACTGTCCTGGTTGACTTAAATTTTTCATAATTGACAGTTCGAAGCCTTTACCGAAAAGAATTTCTAAATGTTCTTTCGTCACGTGAAGATGACGTCCTGAAATGCCCACTGGTATTTTTTTCATGCTACTTCCTCCTACATACGAAAAGATTATAACATTTTTTATGTTTGTTTTCAACGTGTTTATGATAGAATAAAGCCAAGAAAGGGGTGTTTTTATGTCGACGATTTTTTCGAAAATAATTGCAAAAGAAATTCCAGCACATTTTGTCTATGAGGATGATTTAGTAGTTGCTTTTCTAGATATTTCACAAGCAACCAAAGGTCATACATTGGTAGTTCCTAAAGCTGAATATCGTGATATTTTTTCAGTTCCTGAAGATTTAGCCGCGCATACCATGAAGGTTGCTGTTAAGATTGCGCAAGCACTTAAAAAAGCATTTGAACCTGCAGGTATTAATATTCTAAGTAATAACGGTGAAAAATCAGGTCAAACAGTTTTCCACTTTCATCTGCATTTAATTCCACGTTACGAAAAAGAAGATGTTAAATTTAGTTTAAAGAATAACATGAGCAATCTCTCTATTGAAGATTATAGAGAAAGAGCACGCTTAATTAAAGCGGCTCTATAGTAAACATAACACCTTGTTTTATATTTTCAACTTTTAAAATCAAATTAAAATGTGAACATGTTTTTTGGACAATACTCATGCCTAATCCAAATTGTCCTTTTTGACCTTTTTCATAGGGTTTAAACAATTGATCAATAAAATTTTGACTAATGGGCTCTCCATCATTATAGAAGGTGAGCTTTTTATTTTTTAACGTAATTTCAATTCTAGTTTGAGCATATCTTAATGCATTGTCCACAATATTATTAAATGCTGAATAGAAGTTTTCTATAATTCCAAAATATGTGGAGTCGTCAAGATCTAATATAAATTCAATATCAGTACGATATTTATGATTATTCACAATATTACTAATGATATCTTTGATTGATACACTTTCAAATTCTTCTTGTGTTTTTAAGTATTCGAGTTTATTAAGCTCTAGAAGCTGTTTTACTTTTTGATTAAGTACATCTGCTTGTTTAATAATTACATCTGCTTCAGATATATCCGAAACACCATCACTAATCGCCTCAGCGTATGATTGAATAACTGCAATTGGTGTTTTAAAGTCGTGTGAAATATTTTGAAGCATTTCCTGTTTTATTTTTTCGCTTAGATGAATTTCACGTCTCATTTTTTCAATTGTCTTGGCTAATTCAGTAATTTCATCATTTCCATTTATCTCAATTGGAACAGTATAACTGTTTTTAGTCATGAGTTCAACTTCTCCTTTAAGACGCTTAACTCTTTCAACTGTTATTCTCGACCAAATTAATATAATAACATTACCCAATAGCACCAATGCGATAAAACTTAATTGAACAAGCATTCCAAATGAATTTCCAACAGCACTTAAATAATCTTCAGAAGTAAAAACAATAACAATAATATTCCCCGGCTTTCGATCAATCATAAAATAATATGAATCACCATCAATTGTTTCTTGTTTGGAATATCCGGGCCATACCGACATAATACTAACTAATTGGCTTGAGGTATAATTACCATCCAAAAGTTCAATATTTCTACTTTTTAAAACAACATTATTTTGTGCAATAACATAACCGTTATATACATTATTGGGAGGAAATGCTATATTTTCCTTGATCTCTTCATAATAAACTTCAAGCTGTTCAATATTTTGTTGCTGTCTAAAATCCTGAAATACACGGTTTAATGCAATAATAAAAACAAGACTTGTTAACAAAGTCACAACAGTAAAAATAACATTGAGTTGTGTTGTTAACTTAATCTCTTTCATAATAAACGATATCCATATCCATAGATGGTTTCAATTTTTAAATCTGGCATCTTATGTCTTAAACGACGTAAAAGATCGTCTACAACACGATCACTTCCGTAATAGTTTTCTCCCCAAACATGTTTTAGAATTTCTTCTCTGCCAAATGCAGTATTTAAATTTTTAAGGAAAAAAAGTAATAATTCAAATTCTTTGTTTGTTAAATCAATCATTTGATTTTTTGATCTAATTTCTCTTTTTGTTAAATTAATCTCATAATCAGCATAAGTAACAATTTCTGAGGATTGACCTTGAAAATGTCTTTTTAAAACTGCCTTTACTCTTAAAATAAGCTCTCTTGGAGAATAGGGTTTTGCAAGATAATCATCACTACCAAGTTCAAGTCCCATAATTTTATCTAAATCTTGATCTCTCGCTGATGTGAAAATGACAGCAGCGGTGCTGTGTCTTTCTTTTAGAGCCTTAATAAGGTCATATCCACTGATTTCACCAGTTAACATGATGTCTAAAATCCATAAATCAACATGGTCATCTATATGTTCCATTGCTGATTCACCATCATAAAAAACAGTTGTTTCGTATCCTTCTCTTGAAAGGTATTTTCTAATAATCTCTGATAAATCTTTTTCGTCTTCTACATAATATATTTTCACGTAATACACCACCTTTATATAAGTAAAATAAGCATGCTAAGCACACTTATTATACCATAGGGAAATATTTTAAAGAGAAAAATGAAGTACCTTAATAATATCAAAACACTGTGTGAAGTCTATGTTTTTTCTATGTGAAATTATGTTATTTAATCACTTTTTCCTTCATATAAGGTACTAAAACTTTAGGAATAGTAATTGTTCCATCTTTATTTTGGTAATTTTCTATAATTGCTATCATGGTTCTACCTACAGCTAAGCCTGATCCATTTAAGGTGTGAACATATTCTGTTTTACTATCTTTTGTTCTTTTAAAACGAATATTTGCACGTCTTGCCTGAAAATCTTCAGCATTAGAAATAGATCCTATTTCACGATAAGTATTTTGTCCTGGTAACCATACTTCAATATCATAAGTTTTAGCCATTCCAAATCCTAAATCACCAGTAGATAATATCATGACACGATATGGAAGTTCTAATCGTTTAAGTACTTCTTCGGAATTGAGAAGCATCTTTTCAAGTTCTATATATGAATCTTCGGGTTTAGTGAATTTAATTAATTCAACCTTATTGAATTGGTGCTGGCGTAAAATTCCTCTTGTGTCTTTTCCAGCAGACCCTGCTTCAGAACGAAAAGCCGTCGTGTATGAACAATAAATATAAGGTAGTTGTTCGCCATCCAATATCTCATCTCGGTGTAAATTAATTGTTGGAACTTCTGCAGTTGGATTTAAATACCAACTATCATCACCAGCAAAAACCTTGAAGGAGTCATCTCTGAATTTGGGAAATTGTCCAGTAGCAAACATGCTCTTTTCATTCACAATAAAAGGAGGAATGATTTCAGTGTATCCAAATTCAATCGCATGTAAGTCCATCATAAATGAAATGAGTGATCGTTCAAGTCGTGCACCTAATCCTTTATCAACGACGAAACGACTGCCTGTAATCTTTGCAGCTCTTTCAAAATCGAGGATATTTAGTTTTTCTCCAAGTTCAACGTGATCTTTAATTGGAAAATCGAAAATTTTGGGTGTTCCAACTTTTTTGATCTCAACATTTATTGAATCATCCTTACCAACCGGAACACTTTCATGTGGTAAATTAGGTGTCACTGCTAAAATATCAAAGATTTTATCTTCAATTTCTTTGAGTTTTTCATCTAATGTTTTGATATCGTCACCTAAATGAGCTACTTCAGCTAAGATATGTGATGCATCTTGTTTATTTCTTTTTAGCTCTCCAATTTTTTTTGATTGCTCATTTCTTAGAGCCTTTTTAGCTTCAACATCATGAATGATTGTTTTTCTTTGTTCCTGTAAAATAAGCAATTCTCTTAAATAGGAAAAATCGCCATTTCTTGTGGATAGTTTCTTAATTACCATTTCTATATTTTCAGTAACAAATTTTAAATCTAACATTTTCTTATCCTCCTTGAGAAAATAAAAATCCCTAGATAAAATATCTAAGGACGAAAGTTCGCGATACCACCTTAGTTCTAGAAAAATATTCTAGCACTCAAAATCTTTAACGCAGATCTACGGATGTGATTAGCATCACTGAAGAGGAGATTCCTAAAAGATTTAGATTCGCTTGCACCAACCGCGAATTCTCTTAACTAAATATATTTAGTACTATACTCTTTTTCGTGTTATCTATATTATATGTTTTTTGAATTTAAATGTAAAGATAGATTAATGATTACTCTTTACAATTTGCTTTTTTATTAATGAGTTTCTGAAGGTTATCCTTCAACTCTTCTTTTTCCAAACCGAAATCTAAAATTGCTTCAATATAATCGATTTTATTACCGACATCATAACGTTTTCCTTCAATATCATATGAATAAACTTTTTCTTCGTCCATTAATCTAAGAATTGCATCAGTAAGTTGAATTTCATTACCCGCACCTTTTTCTTGATTCTTTAAATATGAGAAGATCTTTGGTGTGAGGACGTATCTTCCGCCAATAGCACTTCTTGATGGAGCTTCTTCAATTTTTGGTTTTTCAACGACACCTTTTAGTTCAACCAGTTTTCCTTCTTTTTTCCCTTTAGGAATACAAATGCCATATCTATATGTATCTTTGTAATCGACTTCAATTGTTCCTAATACACTAGATTCTACCTCGTTATAAGCATCTATGAGTTGTCTGATTGCAGGTTTTTGTTTGCCAACATACATATCATCACCCAATAGAACTGCAAAGGGATCATTTCCTATAAATGCTTCAGCTTGTAGAACTGCATGTCCTAATCCTAATTGTTCTCTTTGTCTGATATAGTGAATGTTTGCTCCTTGTGCAATATTTCTGATAATACCATATTCTTCATATTTGTTTTTGCTGAGAAGAATTGTTTCAAGTTCTAGATTATAGTCAAAGTAATCAATGATCGCATTTTTATTGCTGCTTACAATCAAAAGAATATCAGTAATTCCACTTTCAATCGCTTCATTAACAATAAATTCAATCGTTGGATGATCAATGATGGGCAATAATTCTTTAGGTAACGCTTTGGTTATTGGTAGAAATCTAGTCCCATAACCAGCTGCAGGAATAACGGCTTTTTTAATCATTTATTTCCTCCTTTAAATCCTTTCTAGAAATCGAATATGTGATAAACATACCCAAAACAAATGCAACAGCTCCAATTACCCAAATATACCAACTCGTATGAAATACATTGGATGATGTATTTGCTTGAAGCGTGAACAATATATTAAATGGTGAAATAAATACAATACCAAGAACAGCAAAATAGAAATGTGCTTTATAGTGAATTAAAAGTTGATACATCACTTTACCCATAAACAACAAACCTATAATAACCCCTAAAGCTAAAAGTAATAACATGGGTATTTGACTAGCTACTGAACTAAAATTAAGTGCAATGATATCATCAATAATATCCCCACCTAAATTAATTAATGTTTGAAAGTATCCAAAAGCCATTAGCATTGTTGCGCCACTCAATCCGGGAATAATGATGGATATAGCAGTGATTACTCCAATAATAAAGACTACAATTAAATACCAACCACCTGTAGTTGCTGTTTGTTCTTGAATAAATAGAAATCCAAACATGACTAACATTGCAGTAATCATCACAAATAAATGATGCCACTTTATTTTATCAATTTTGATTTCTTTTCTCAAGCCAGGGATTGCTCCTATGATAAACCCTATAAATAGTAATGTCAACGGGATAGGTGCTATATCAAGAAACGAACGAATGAAGATGAACCCTATACCTAAGCCAACAAAAACACCAACGATATACTGCCAAACCTTAGCGACAGATTCTATAGGATGTTTAGTGAAATTATTTAACGCTGTGATTAAATCTTGGTAGATATTAAGTATAGCAGCAATCATTGAACCACTAACTCCAGGAAGAATACTCCCCATACCTACTAAGCTTCCTTTAATAATCTTCAAAAGATGTTTCATATATACTCCTTATGCTATTTACTTATAGTATAACGCATTTGATTCAATAAAAATACGATATATGCCTTAAAATATCCAAAGGATTGTTTCTATTTTAGCATATTTTATCTTGAAAGTTCTATGCTATAATAAAGGCGGTGATAAAATGGTTGAATTTATAGAAATCTTAAAATACATTATCCTTGGAATCATCCAAGGTATAACTGAAGTATTCCCCGTATCCTCAAGTGGTCATTTGACCTTGTTTAGTAGGTTGTTTAATATGGATTTATCCAATTTAACAATCTTTTTAATGATCACAAATACTGGATCTTTCTTTGCTTTGTTCTATTTCTTCAGGAAAGATATTGCCCAACTTGCCAAAGGAACGTGGCATTATTTAATAAGAAAAGAAGAAACAAGTAAAGAAGATTTTCAATATGTCGTAAAACTACTTATTGCAGTTATTCCTATTGGTATTTTTGGATATTTATTCAAAGATGCGCTTCCTAATGATCTATTATCTGTAGGATTTGCATTAATTCTTACTGGATTACTCTTATACTTTGTCTATAGAGTTAAAGATATTCAATGGAAAAATCAAATTACTTGGAAAAATGCTTTAATTATCGGAGCATTCCAAATGTTTGCAATATTCCCCGGTATTTCTCGAAGTGGAATCACGATGACTGGTGGACTTATGCAAAAAATCGAATTAAAAAGGGTTCTAAGATTCTCATTTTTGAGTTATATCGTTGTTTCTGTTCCTGTGATGCTTTTAGGAATATATGAAGCTTGGACAACAGCTGAGAGTATCAATATCATCGGTTATGGACTGGCGTTCATCATGAGCTTTGCATTTAGTTTAATTTCAATTCGAGTCTTATATCAATATGTAAAAGTTAAGAATTTAGTTTATTTCGCAGGCTATTGTGTAGTTGTTGGATTGACTTCTATCATATTATATTTCACATTATAAAAATGATTAATATTTCATAATAAAAACCTGGTTTTCCTACTTCAACGAGTGGAAAAATCAGGTTTTTTTACACTTAATGTTTTTAATATCTAAATGAATATCTCATAACCTATTATGCTCATTTGTCCAGCATCAATTCAATATCCTTCACCTTAAGTGGTTTATAATAATAATACCCTTGGACAGTTGGTACATTCATTTTTTTAAGCAGTTGAATCTGTTCTTCTGTTTCTATTCCTTCTGCTAACACCTCAAACCCCAAAGTTGTGCAAAGTTTAACGATTGTTGTATAGATGGCTGCTGTTTTGTCAATTAAGTACTTATCTGCAACACTTTTATCAATTTTGACCAAATCAACTTCAAAATTAGTTAAATAGTTAACACCGGCTTGTCCTGATCCAAAATCATCAATCGCTGTATGAATACCCATCAGCTTCAATGATTTTAGCGTACTCAGTACTAGTCCTTCTTTTTCAACAAAGACATCTTCTGTTATTTCTATACCAATCAAATTAGGTGAAATATCATTTTCGACCATTTTTTTTTCAATAAAACTAGAGATTGATTGATCATGAAGTTGTGTTGATGAAAAGTTAATATAAACTGGGATTAGTTTGATTCCCTTTTTCTTCCATGCAACCATCTGTTTGATGACTTTTGTTATAACAATCCTACCTATTTTAATCATTAACCCATTTTTTTCTGCAATTGGAACAAATATACCTGGCGATAAATTAGATCCTTTAATTCTCAACAATGCTTCTAGTGCTACAATTTGTTTATCCTTAATATTAACCTGAGGTTGGTATACCAATTCAAAACTATCATTTTTTAAACAATGCATTAACATTTCAGTTATTTCTGTATTATATTTTGCTTCGTCTTTATATTTTTCATCGAAATATAGAATGTTCGTCCCTTGTTGTTTTTTAGCTTCTATATTTGCTTTTTCAGCATTTTCTATAACCTCTTCCAAATTTTTCCCATCTCGAGGATAAAATGAAACACCAATGCTAACCGATAGATAACATTGAAACAAATCAATTTGAATATCAGAATTTAATGTTTTAAGTAATTTCTTTCCAATCTTTTTTATTTCTTCTTCATCTATCGTATGATAACCAATGATGAATTCGTCTCCGCCATATCTAGCTGCAATACAATCTTTAAAGTCGAAATTTCCGATTAACGTAGCAAACTCTATTAATAATTGATCTCCAAAAGAATGTCCTTTTAAATCATTATAGTGCTTGAAATTATCAATATCAATGAAGAAAATAACAAAATGATTATTTCTTTCAATCCATGTACTCATTTCATTGATAAATCCTCGTCTATTTATAAGGTTAGTTAGGTAATCATGATTTGATATATATATGTTTGTTTCAATATTCCTTTCATTGATTTCATTATTTTCATTGATTGTTTCAATAAATTGATTAATTGTTGCATAAAGTCCTTGAAAAATATTAGATTTGGGCTGTATAATGCCTGTTTTGTAATTAAGATTTGATATTGATTTTGATAAATGCTTTAAGGGTCTGCGAATCCAATATAGCTGCAATAAGCTAAATAGGCCTGCTATGGTGATTGTTAGTAGCAAGATATTACTTACAAGAAAACTTTGATAAGGTGCGAGTCCTTGAAGTGACAGTCCTATAGTAATAATAGCTATCACTTGATTATTATATGTAATTGGTGCTGAAATTTCAAGAACATCCTCTTGCTGCTTTTCATAAATGATATATGCACCGTTGGTTATTCCATTAAAAGATTTAGCGTAGTGCTCGCTTTGAGAATATATAGTACCAACTGATTCAATATCGGTATCAGCAATATTCGTGTAATTGCTATCAATAATTTGTATATAGTAAAGTTCGGGGTAACTTTCGTTAAGTTTGTCAATCAAACTTTGATTTTCAAATAATTCCAATCTTTCTTCTATAGCTTCTAATGTGGTTGATACTTGAACAAAACTACCATCGGTATCTCTTAAATAAACATTCTTTAGCTGATTATCATTTTCTGTACTTGTTCTAATATCTTCGATATAGACATCTAAATCGCTATTCATAAAATTATAGATAGGATCATTTATTGTAGGTGTCCATCCAATATATTGATCTCTTGCATCATAAATAACTTCGCCGGACGAATTATACCACCAAATATCGCTTACTCCCATGATTTCCATTTGTTCTAATAAGTAATCATTGCTTAACAAATCCCGATGATTTACTATGAGTCTAGCTGTAGCTAAATTTGTCTCATCCACATCGGTAATAATGTTGTCTCTCATTTGATAACTTAGGCTAATTTGTTCAGAAAAAGCATTAGTTAAAGAAGACCCATTGACTAACAATTCGGATTTATATGTATTGATCATTAGCGAAAACATTAAAAAACCAACACCCATTATTAGTATTATAAATATTGTAATTGGATAAAAAATTAACTTTTTTATATCAACAATTTGGATGGGTTTCACAAAATCACCCTTCTTATATGTCTTTATTATTTAGCTATTTGCATATTTAATTAATTAAAATAACTGTTGTGGATATATTTATTATATACCCATCAACATAACTCTCCTGAATTTTCTTTATTAAGTTTTCCTTAAGTAGCTCGTTTTTTTTAAGTATTAATAGATAGAAATTGATAGATTATCTTGAGTTAGAAGAAAAAAAGACTTAGATGACTTATCTATAATTTTCTAATCATCAGTCTTTTTTACTTCTATACTTTTTTGTTATTTTGTATCTTTTTGTGAAATCTTTTTTCTGTAATTGTAATCAGAGACAACAATTTCCTTTAATGAGTACTTAGGTATCCATTTTAAAATCTTTTTAGCTTTATCATTTGATGCGATTAATTCTGCTGGATCTCCTTCTCTTCTTGGTCCCATAACAACCTTAAGTGGAGCAATCTCATCAACAGCCTTAGCTACTTCTAAAACAGTAAAACCGTGACTTGATCCTAAATTAATTATTTCTGATTTCCCACCGTCAAATAAATAATGGGCTCCTAGTACATGTGCATATCCAAGATCACTCACGTGTACATAATCTCTTACACAAGTACCATCTTTAGTAGGATAATCATTTCCATAAATAGTTAGGTGCTCCCTGATACCAATGATGCCTTGAATAGCTAGGGGAATCAAATGAGTTAGTTGGTCTTTCATCAGACCAATTTTTAATGATTCATCTGCTCCGGCAACATTGAAATATCTGAAAGTTACATATTTAAAATCATGTGCATTCGCTACCCATGAAATCATTTTTTCACAAGCCAACTTCGTTTCACCATATGGATTAATTGGCTTAGTTATCATATCTTCTTGACATACTCCGCTTGCTTCTCCATAGACTGCAGCGGTTGATGAAAAGACAAATTTTTTAACATTATGTTCGTTCATTACCTCTAATAGAACGCGAACACCTTCAACATTATTATAATAATATGCAAGAGGTTCTTTAACACTTTCTGGGACTATTAATTTAGCTGCAAAATGCATGACAACATCAATTTTCTCTTTGTCAAAAACCTTTTTCACATCCTTTTTGACTCTAATATCTCCTAAATAGAATTTAGCTTCAGGATGAACCAAGTCCATATATCCGCTCGATAGATTATCTAGAATAATCACTTCCTGATGATCTTTAATTAATTCGTATACGGTATGTGAGCCAATATATCCAGCTCCACCAACAACTAGAACTCTCATGATTTTTCCTCCAAAAGAATTTCTTTATTTTTATTATATATGTTTTGATCTTGAAAAGAAAATAGAAAATATACAAACCAATGAATAACAAAGAAGATTGATATAAACCCTAAGAAAAATGTGCCCTTTGAAAAAACGGAATCTATTTGAGATATTAAATCAAAAACATTCCAACTATTGAGTCTTAGGAATCTACCGAGAAAAATACCAATACTGGATAGTAAAAACAACGATGATAAAATGAGATAATAATATTTTTTGATGTGCTTTTTAAACACAAACTTAAGCTTTAATAGTGCTGCTATCCCTAATTTTGCTGCAAATAATGCACCAATGATTAGTTCTGTAAATACAATCCACTCAGTTAAACCATAATGATATATATCAGCATAGCTTTCAAAAAATTGATAGTTTTGAATGTGGATAAAATCAGTTAACATATAAATACTATTGGGGAAAAATAGTACCCAAATCAAAAAAGTAACGATAAGCAATGCTATATGCACTTTTTTTTCATACATATAAACTAAAATCTCACTTAGAAAATAAACAATGGTTGCTAAAATCATATTCCATGCTAAAAATATAACTAATCCATTGCGAAGAGATAACCCAACAATGATTGAGATGACGACATAAAGCCCAGCAATGAGATAATAAATATTTGATTTTTTTTTCAATAATTTATCCATAGAATCTATTGATTACCTCATCAATCTGATTTTGCATCGTACCTGATGAAACTATTAAATCAGATAACATTTTAAATCTTACAATGTAATCATATAGTTCTTTAGATACAGTCATATTTTCAGGAAATGTTTTTTCCTTATTTCTCATTGAATAGAAAACAGCATCAGTCACAACATCCATCAATCTATTATCCATAGCAAATGTTGGTTCAACACTTAGTCCATTAACTCCAAAATATGTATCCGTACCAACAGGTAAATTAAACAATTCGACAACTGTGCGATACAAATCAACTTCACTTCTGACTAAATCTTGTTCTCCTGTAAGTAATCCTTCTCTAATCTGATAATCACCATAATCAATATAGTTATCTCCGGGAACATAGAGAAACGAAATAGTTTGCTGCAATATTTTTCTTGATTCCAAAATACTTAAATCTCGACCGTATATAGTGTTTAAATCACCATTTTTTAATCCTGATCCGTGATCACTATAAAAGAGATAGACGGTATTATCTAATGTTTGATCTTGATTTTGTTCATTAATAAAGAACCTTTTTATTGAATCATCAAAATAGTCAGCAAAATTTAAATATCTTAGCGTTAAATTCTGAATTTTATTCATATATTGTGGATAGATATCAGTTCTTTCTCCATTGGGATCAAAATCAAAGGGTGTATGTGGCATCATTGCCACTGGAAAGAACATAAAGGATTGATTCATTGCTAATAATGTATTGCCTTTTAGACTTACTGTATCTGCTAAGAAGTAGTCACTAACCCATGGACTGTGATGAACAAGATTATTTTCTGTATCATAAACAAATCCGTCCTCGATATTATATCCATCAGCAATAAAATCTTCTAGTGTATAAAACTCATCAAATCCAATTGTATTAGGATAAACATACTCTCTATTATAGAAGGTTTTAGTATCCCCATGAATTGCTTCTGTATAATAACCCTCAGTGTTAAAGTACTTAACGAGGGTGTTTAAATCATAGTTGATATTTTCATCTTCCCAATATAAAATACGGTCTCCCACAGGATATAGGCCACCTAAAACAGCAAGTTCAGCATCTGAACTAACTCCCATACCAACATTATTGTAAAAGTTATTAAAAACAAAACTTTGTTCAAAAATATTATTTAAAAATGTTAATCTTTCATTCGTATATTCATTTTCAAATAGAAAGTGATTCATTGACTCAACGTGAATAATGACTAGATTTTTACCTTCTAAAATCCCATTGAGGTTATTTCCTTGTGCAATCAAATCATCAACATATAAGCCATCAACAGCTTGATCAATTGTGAGTTGATTTGAATACATATTTCCATCAAAATAATTGACGTAAGTATCTTGATTTTTATTATATTCTTGATATGCTTGTGCTAAATCTTCATCATCTTCAAGATCTAAAAATGATTGTAAATTAATATTGAAACTATTCCCAAATATCTCACCAAAATAGAAGGGATAAACCCCTAAATTTTGGATTGCAAATGTGCTCCTTACAGCATAGATTGGAAGAGTTGCTTTAAACTGTTCATAGTAAGAAAATATTGCAACAAATAAGATTAAAACAGCGCTCAAAAATCCAGATAAATAGTGTTTTATAGGAACATTAAAATAGATAATTTTCATTTCTTTTAAATTAGATAATAGGTAAATAGTGAGTAACGTAAATGAAGGTAGAAAGATAACAATTCTCCAATATGTGAATAGTTCTAGAAAGACTTGTTGGTAAGTTCCATGAGCTAAAGCATCCGATGGATTACGAAACAATTGGAGTGATGAAATAGAAAAAGCAGTGCCAAAATATAGATTGAAAATGCCCATTACAAAAATCCATCCATTAAGAACTACAGTAAGAATTAGAAGAAAAAGCATTCTCCCTTTGGCTCTTCTAATGATTAAAAAGACGATTAAAACAATGGCAAAAAGAATAGCAAAATTTCCGATTATCGCGTTGATTTCACCAAGGAAAGTATGTTTAAAAGGTGCGATATATCTGTTGAATCCTTGGATGGTTAACATATAGGTGTTGAGGATATTTAAAATGAAAAAAGCTATGACATAGAAAAAATAGATTTGTGATTGATTTTTGTTTTTCATCTATAACTCTCCCCTCTTGGTTTTTATCGTCTATTCCATATTATACAATAAGAAAATGACAATAGCAAAAAAACCATTCCCAAGAAGGAATGGTTTATCTAAATTTATCTCTTATTCATCAAATAGACTATCAGTTGAGATGATTTCTTCTTGTTCTTCATCGGCTTCATCTGGAGCTAAATTTGTTGCTTCAAGGACCTTTTTTTCTTGTTCAACAGGAAGTGATTCCTGAGTGAATTGTTGTTCTTCAACAAGGTCTTCATCGCTTTCTTCTTGTCTAGGAATTAATGCGATTGTAGATACTTTATGATCAGGTCTTAAGCGTATAATTCTAACACCTTGAGTTGCACGCTTTGTCTGAGAAATTTGATTTACATGTGTTCTGATTACAACACCTTTATCTGAAACAACGATTAAATCTTGGTCGTCTGTAACAGTTCTTAATGTCGATAGTTTACCATTCTTTTCAGTAACATTAACTGTCTTAACACCTTTACCACCACGTATTTGTTTACGGTACTCAGCAACGATAGTTCGCTTTCCAAAGCCCTTTTCGGTAATAATAAGAATTTCTTCTTCATCATTATCTACAATGGCAACACCAACAATTTCATCTTGTTCACCAATGCTCATACCGCGGACTCCGCCGGCTGTTCTTCCCATTGATCTTGCATCTGTTTCAGCAAATCTAATGGCTTTACCGTTTGATGCACCTAAGATGATTTCTTTGGTTCCATCGGTTAATCTGACATCTAATAGTTCATCATCTTCTCTGAGTGCAAGTGCAATAATACCGTTTGTTCTAATGTTTTGATATTCACTAATTGGTGTTCGTTTAACAACACCTTTTTTAGTAATAAATGTCAAATATTCATTTTCGGCTTCAAAGTTTTTAACACTTGTAAATGATGTGAGTGTTTCATCTGAATCAAAATCTAAGAGGTTGACAATAGGTAGACCCTTAGATTGTCTTGATCCTTCAGGTATTTGATAACCTTTGATTTTATAAACTCTTCCTTTATTTGTGAAGAATAAATGATAATCATGGGTTGAAGTCATGAGAATATGTTCAACATAATCATCTTCATGAACCTTGATGCCAGACATACCGACACCACCACGATTTTGAGTCTTATAATGATCAACCTTCATCCGTTTGATGTATCCATTATTTGTGACAGTAATGATAACATCTTCAACAGGAATTAAATCTTCATTTTCAATACTTAAATCTTCAAGTAAATTAATTTCAGATTCTCTAGGTTGATAATAAGTTGCTCTTGTTGCAGAAAGTTCTTCTTTGATAATTTCAGTCTTTCTATCATTGCTATCAATAATACCTTTGAAATCTGTAATCTTAGCAATTAACTCCGTGAGTTCAGCTTCGATCTTTTCAATTTCAAGTCCAGTTAAACGTTGAAGACGCATGTCAAGAATTGCTCTTGATTGAATTTCAGAAAAACTATATTCAGCAATTAATGCTTCTCTAGCTTCTTCACCATTACGACTCTTTTTGATAATTTCGATTGCACGATCAATGTCATGAAGCGCGATGACTAAACCATCTAAAATATGTTGTCTTGCTTCGGCTTTTTCTAGATCATAAATTGTTCTTCTCTGGATGACTTCAATCTGGTGTTCAAGATAGTATTTAAGCATATCTTTTAAGGTCACCATTTGAGGTTGGCCATTAACTAATGCAATCATGTTAATTCCAAAGGATTGTTGAAGTTGTGTGTACTTATAAAGATTGTTTAACATGACGTGAGGATTAACATCTCTTCTAAGTTCAATGACAATGCGCATTCCCTTACGATTAGACTCATCTCTCAAATCTGTAATACCCTCAACTATTTTCGCTTTTGCTATATCTGCAATACGTTCGATAAGGGTTGTCTTGTTAACTTGATAAGGAATTGCTGTAACAATAATAGTGTTTTTATTTTTGTGAGTAATAATTTCAGCTGTTGCTCTATTTGCAATAATACCTTTACCAGTCTCATAGGCTTGACGCAATCCTGTTAATCCTAGAACCTGTCCTCCAGTTGGAAAATCTGGACCTTTGATATATTCCATGAGTTCAGCAATTGTTATTTCTTTGTTATCCATATATGCGAGAAGTCCGTCAATGACCTCTGCAAGATTATGAGGTGGAATATTGGTTGCCATCCCTACAGCAATACCTGTTGATCCATTGACTAATAAATTTGGATATCTTGCAGGTAATACACTAGGTTCACGTTCTGAACCATCATAGTTATCAACAAAATTAACTGTGTTTTTCTCTAAGTCTCTGACGAGTTCTCCAGCTAGTTTTGACATTCTTGCTTCTGTATAACGCATTGCTGCTGCACCATCACCATCAACAGAACCAAAATTACCATGTCCATCAACTAAAGGCATCCGGTATGAGAAGGGTTGTGCCATACGCACCATAGCTTCATAAATACTTGAATCACCATGAGGGTGATATTTACCCATTACTTCCCCAACGATTCTTGCTGATTTTTTATGTGCTGTGGATGCTGACATCCCCAAATCATTCATCACGTATAAAATACGTCTTTGAACCGGTTTAAGTCCATCTCTAATATCTGGAAGTGCGCGTGAAACAATGACACTCATTGCGTAATTTAAGAATGATGTCTTCATTTCTGTGGAGATATTTATTTCTTTTACATATCCCTCAGTTGTCTTTACGTTATTATTGTCCATTTCTATCATCCTTTCTACGCATCGATATTACTTGCATATATTGCATTTTCTTGAATAAATGCTTTTCTTGGTTCAACTTCTTCACCCATCAGCATGCTAAACACCTGATCTGCGTCCATAGCATCTGTTAGTGAGACTTGAAGTAGTGTTCTGAACTCAGGGTCCATCGTTGTATCCCAAAGCTGTTCAGGGTTCATTTCACCGAGACCTTTATAGCGTTGGATTGTTGGACGACCAGTCATTTCAGAGAGTACTTTATTTAATTGTTCTTCTGTATAAACATATTCAACACGTTTTCCTTGTTGAACTTTATATAGTGGAGGTTGAGCAATATAGACATATCCTAAATCTATCAGTGGTTTCATATATCTGAAGAAGAACGTAAGAAGTAAAGTTCTAATATGCGCACCATCAATATCGGCATCGGTCATGATGACAATTTTATGATATCGAGCTTTTTCTACATCAAATTCATCACCGATTCCAGTTCCTAATGCTTGGATGAGTGATAAAATTTCTTTATTGCTTAAAACTTTGTCTAGTCTTGCTTTTTCGACATTTAATACTTTACCACGTAGTGGTAATATTGCTTGATATTCTGATTCTCTACCTTGTTTCGCAGATCCACCAGCGGAGTCTCCTTCCACAATATATATTTCTGATATCATGGGATCTTTACTACGGCAATCTGCCAATTTGGAAGCAAATCCTAAGGCATCAAGTGGAGATTTTCTTCTTGTTGCTTCTCTAGCTTTTTTAGCAGCTAATCTTGCGTGGGAAGCCATTAAACATTTTTCAATAATTGCTTTGGCATCAGCAGGATTTTCCATCAAATATCTTTCTAATCCTTCGCCAACAACCTGGCTAGTAATTTGACGAACTTCCGGATTTCCTAATTTTGTTTTTGTCTGCCCTTCAAACTGAGGATTTGGATGCTTTAATGAAACAATAACTGTCAAACCTTCTCTTGTATCTTCACCTAAGAAGGAATCATCTTTTTTAAGGA
The DNA here is from genome assembly GCA_964625435.1 of uncultured Mariniplasma sp. Classification (GTDB taxonomy): domain Bacteria; phylum Bacillota_I; class Bacilli_A; order Acholeplasmatales; family Acholeplasmataceae; genus Peloplasma. The sequence continues at coordinate 39,648 of CAZVDQ010000005.1, read as the reverse complement.
GGTTATTTTCACTAGCATATTTATTTAATACACGTGTTAATGCCATCTTAAATCCATCTTCGTGCATCCCACCTTCATGCGTAGGAATATTATTAGCAAATGAGTATAAATTAGTTGCATATGAATCATTATACTGAAGTGCGATTTCTAAAGTAATGCCATCGACCTCTTTTTCAGTATAAACAATATCTTTATTAACTTTCCCTTTACCAGAATTTAAGAATCCAACATATTCAACAATACCACCTTCATATAAATAAGTGTTTTCTATTGGGGTTGTTCCTCTTAAGTCCATAATTGTTATTTTTATTCCTTTATTAAGGAATGCTAATTGTTGAATTCTATTTCTTAAAATTTCATAGTCATAAACAATCGTTTCAGTGAAGACCAAATGATCCGCCTTGAAGGTAACAACTGTTCCTGTGTGTGTACTTTCACCAACAACAGTAACATCAGTCATTGGTACACCACGTTCATACCGTTGTTGATAACTCTTATTATCACGATGAATTTCAACTAAATACGATTCTGACAGTGCATTAACAACAGAAGCACCTACACCATGTAGACCTCCTGATACTTTATATGACTTGCCGTCAAATTTACCACCCGAATGAAGTGTGGTTAAAATGGTTTCAACTGCTGGTCTTTGTGTTTTTGGATGCAAATCCACAGGAATCCCACGACCATCATCAGTAACCCTAACAACTTCATCATCAAGTAGTTCTAATAAGACGTTCGTTGCATATCCTCCAAGTGCTTCGTCGATAGAATTATCAACGATTTCCCAGACCAAATGATGCAGTCCTCTAGAACCTGTACTACCAATATACATACCGGGGCGCTTTCTGACAGCTTCTAGACCTTCTAATATTTGAATGTTTGATGCATCATAATTTGACATAAACTACTCCTTTTTCAAATGAATCATTTGTATATGCTCACCCTCAATAGGCAGGGCGCTATTCATTAATATCTGATGTCCTTTTGGTAAATGATCTAAAAACAACTTTTGTTTCTCAGAATCAAGTTCACTTAGAACATCGTCCAACAACAAGACAACTTGCTTGTTGGTCTTATGCTCAATGAGCTTTAATAGCGCTAATTTCAACGCTACAACAATTAAACGCTGTTCCCCCTGTGATGCATAACTCTTCGCATCAAAACCGTTAAAATCGATATAGAAGTCATCTCTGTGGGGCCCCGAAAGGGTGTTTTGATAGATAATATCTTGTTTTTGTTGTTTATTTAGAGCATTTTTAAACCCTTTTTCATCTACATCAGGTTTATATACTAGTTTTACTTGATGCTCACTAAATAATGCATAAATCTCAAATAGATATTGATTAATTTCTTCAATAAATTCTCTTCTTTGATTAATAATTTCAATTCCTGTTTCGAAAAGCTGATCACCTAGAATATTTAAAAATGTATAATCATCTTCAATACTAATCTTTTTAAGTAAACTGTTTCTTTGTTTAAGTACATTTTTATAAGTGTTTAGTTGTTTTAAATATCCTTTGCTTAACTGCATCCACTCTAAATCAAGAAATTGTCTGCGATTACTCGGTGAGCCTTTGATTAAATCTAGATCTTCGGGTGCGAACATCACAACTCTTAAATGTCCAATAAAATCACTAATCTTTCTTTTTTCAATAGCATCGATTGATGCTCTTTTACCATGTTTAGATAAAACTAACTCATATTTATTTTCATCAGTAATGACTCTCACATGTGTAAATGGTTCATTTCTCTTGATTAATTCTTTTTCATCACTTGTTCGGTGAGATTTTGTTGTTGCACAAAAATAAATACTTTCTAAGATGCTCGTTTTTCCTGATCCATTAACACCATCAATATAGACAAAGGGTTTATCAAATTTAAGCTCAAGGAATTTGTGATTCCTAAAATTTTTAAGTGTTATTTTTTGAATCATAAATAATAAAATACTCAGTTTTTTTTACGACAACCTTATCACCATGAAAGAGTTTTTTTCCACGTTCTGTTCTTTTTTCTCCATTGACATAAACCTCGTTTTCAAATAAAAAAAACTTGGCTTCTCCCCCGGAACCAATTTGATCGGTTGCTTTTAAAAATTGTCCTAAAGTTATAAAATCTGTATTTATTTTAAATTTATTCATTCATTTACCCTCTTGCTACTTTTATATTATATCATAATATAAGGAAAAAAACACCTATTTTCGAGTTTTTTTTCACTATAAACCTCTATTGAAAGTGGGCGTAAAAAAAAGCCTTAAATTTGAAATTAAGGCTGTTTATTTGGATTAATCTATACGCACCGGTAAAATTAAATGTAATAAGTCTTGATCTAAATTTCCTTTAATAACGAAAGGTTTAACCTCTCCAGCAAATTGAATTAATACTTCGCTTGAACTAAATGATTTGAGTGACTCTACCAAATATCTTGAACTGAATGCAATCTTAATTGGTGGTCCAATAACATCTGAAGATGGAATAATTTCTTCTAAAGCATCCCCAACTTCATTATTCGTTGAACTCATTTCAACAACATAATCAGGACGTAAACTCAATTTGATAATATTGTAGTTAGTTTCCCGATCTCTTGGAGAAAGTAAAGAGACACGTTCCACAGCTGCAAGTAACTCTTCTTTGTTGAATGGAATGACTACAGGAAATTCAGTTGGAATGATTCTTAATGTATCTGGATAAGTTCCTTCAAGTAGTCTTGTTTGAAATAAAACTTTGTTCATTTTAAATAAAACTTTGTTTGGATTAATATATAATTCAACATCACCATTAACGTTATCAAGAATTTTATTTAATTCATCTAAACTCTTACTTGGGACTACAATATCAAACATCTTAGAATGTGTTCTTAATTTAACGTTTTTTTGACTTAAACGATAACTATCTGTTGCAACACAATATAAATGGTTATCGTGATATTTAAAATTTACACCAGTAAGAATTGGTCTTTTTTCACTAGTTGCAGTAGCAAAATTAGTTTCTTTTATAACTGTTTTAATTAATACACTATCCAAAATAATTGGATCATCTAAATCTAAGAAATCTATTTCTGGATAATCTTCAACATCCATTAAACGCAGTTTGAATTCAGAACGATCTGCTTTGATTACAATTAATTTATCTTCAATTAATGCAAATTCAACGCGTTGGGAAGTAATCTTTCTAACAATTTCAATTAAATATTTACCAGGAATAGCAACCTTACCAGGTTCTTTAATACTCAATGAATGATCGTCAATTAATACTTGAATAGCAACATCTGTATTACTTGATGTCAATAACATGTAATCTTCATGTACTTCAAATTTAACAGCATAAAGAATTGGTAATGGAGTTTTGTTTGGTAACCCTTTTTGAATGATAAGTAATTGAGTTAATAAAATGTCTCGATCGATACTGAAAATCATAGCGGCAGCTCCTTTTATTTATTTAGTTTAAATCTTTAATTATTGTTGTTACAATTGTGGGTTTGTGGATAAATCTTAGAAAGGCTTTATACTGCTATTATTATAACATATTTCCAACAAGTTATAAACACTTATTTTTTATTAAATGTATCTATTTTTTTGATGATTGTATCGACTGCAAGTTTTAATGTTGGATTTTGTTTAATATCATTATCAATCTTTTCACAAGCTGCTAAAACTGTTGAGTGATCCCTATCTCCAAATAAAGTTCCAATTGTTTTATAAGGTATATTATATCTTGATTTAATTAAATACATTGAAATATGCCTTGGAAGAATATATTTAGAGTGTCTTTTTTTACCAATTAAATCTTCTAAAGTAATTCCATAAAAGTCACTTACAATACTTTGAATTTTATCATAATTATTTTCATTCAATGAATCACTCTTACGCTTTGTCTTTAATAGTGGTTCTAGGGCTTCGTTAACGGATTCAACTGTTAAATCTAAGTTGTTGGTTAAGCAATAAAATAAGACACGTTTCAATGCTCCTTCAAGCTCTCTAATATTTGTTACGAAAGAAGAAGCAATAAACTCTAAAACATCATTTGGAATATCATGAATATCAGAAGATTCAGTAGCAAGTTTTCTTTTAAGGATTTCTATACGATGTTCTAAATCTGGAACTTGAATATCCACAGTTAATCCTACTTCAAAACGAGAGGTTAAACGTGTCATAATATTCTTTAGATCAGAAGCTGGTTTATCACTGGTAATAACAATTTGTTTATTTTGTTGATATAAATAATCAAACAATTTAAAGAATTCCATCTGGGTCTTTGTAGCGCCACCCATGATTTGAATATCATCAACTAATAAGATATCAATTTCACGATATTTGGAATTAAAATCTTCCATGCGTTCCTTCTTTAATAGGTTAGCAAAATCTTCAATAAAACCATCAGCTTTAACATATAATACTTTTTGATTGATATCTTCATCAAGGATGTAATTACCAATTGCCTGCATTAAATGGGTTTTTCCTAAACCAACATCTCCAAAGATGTATAATGGATTTGCTACTGCACCAGGTTGATCTGCAACCTTCATAGCCATTCTAAAAGCAAACATATTACTTTTACCAACAACGAAGTTATCAAAAGCATAAGTTGCATTCAAATTACCAGGACGGTATTTAAGACTAAGGTTTCTTTCTGGGCTTGTCAAAGTCTCCTCAGGAACCAGTTCAGATTCGACAACAAATTTAAAACGAATAAGCTCTTGATGGTATTTTACAGCCAATTCGTTAATTTTACGTAAGTATAAACGATTGATTCTATTTTTGATAAATTCAGTAGGAACTAATACATAAACATGCCCATTGGAGTATTTATGTGTCGACTTTAAGGGTTCGAAAACATCAGCAAATGTTTCTTCGCTGAAGGTGAGTTCTAAATCGTTAAGTATTTTTTGCCATAAAAGATCATAAATGTTCATTAATTTTTCCCCTTAATCTTGTGTAAATATGATATCATAAATACAGCGAGATAAATTAAAAACTTATCAACATAATTTGTGGATAACTTTTTTTTGACAACAGCGCCATTGTGGAAAGATTGTGCATAAAAGTAGTGAATAGAATGCATTACAAAGGGTTCTGATTGATTTACCCCTTTATCCACAAAACCTCAAAATTGTGAATAAGTTTTCCACAAACGAATAGAATTTTGTATGATGAAAATGAAATGAAAATGATTACTTTGAAATTTAATTTTAGAAATAAAAAAAAATAATGAAAAAAAGAATGATTAAGGTTGACAAAAAGTAGCTCTTTTTATATAATGAATTAGCATGGTTTCGCATGAAAGGTGGTTTTATTTGTGAAAAGAACATATCAACCAAGTAAGCTCAAACGTCAAAAGACGCACGGATTCAGAGCTAGAATGGCTACTGTCGGTGGTCGTCGAGTACTTGCTCGTCGCAGATTGAAAGGCCGCACAGAGTTAACTGTATAATTTAAATTATTTTAAAACACTAGGACTACTCGTTAAAATAATAACTTTTTGTTATTTTGAGTGGTCCTTTTTTTAAAACTATGAATAAGAGATATCGCATTAAGAAAAAAAGCGAAATCGATGCGGTTTTCAAAATCAAAAAAGTTAAAAGTGACAGTTATTTTGCGGTTTATCAATCTGACGATCCAAATGGAATCAATTTCCGTTTTGCTCTTTCAATTGGTAAAAAATATGGAAATGCAGTTTCAAGAAATTTGGCAAAGCGAAGAATTAGAATGATTGTTAGTGAATTCAAGAATCAATTTATTATAAATAAATTGTTTGTCATTGTTATTAAACCACAAGTTCACGAATTATCATATCAAGAAATTAAGGACAAATTAACTGTCCTATTCAAAAAATCGAAAATAATGGAGAATACAAATGAGTAAAAGACTATTTTTTATAGCTATGATCTTAATGCTTGTGTTCAGTTTAGCAGCATGTGGATCCAAAGAAGGTCCAGTAACTATGATTGTAGTAAACAACCCAATCGGTGATACAATTGCCCTTGATAAGTTAGTGTTTTCATCCGATGAAGCTAATAGTATCGTATTTAAAGGTGACAATGGACTATCTTATTGGGCATTGACTGAAGATGGCGCTGGAACTTTAGTGGATTACGAAGGCTCACTTCCTGCTCCAGATGTAGATGATGATGGGGTAGATGGTGTACGCACATATACGTTTGAAGTAGGTGGTATAGCATTTAGTTTTCAAGTATATATTGTTCCAGATACAATTGTTGGAGATCCGAATGATGTTGTTATGACAGCTTTCCGTTTCGAAAAGGATAGTATATTATATCAACAAGGCGAAGCATTTAATTCAAATGGAATTACAGTTTATGCAGTTCACCGTGATGGTAGTATAGATACGTTAAATGGAGCAGATATTGCTGCAAACTTTGACGATTATGGATATACACCATATAATGAGGACGGATTTAATAATAAAGTCAGCTATCCGGTAACATTCACATATCAAGGATTCACACATGATTTTGATGTCTATGTTGCTGGTGGAGAAAGGCCTCTTTCAACTGTGAATGCTAATTTCTTTGATTGGATATTAGTTATTCCAGTAGCATTTGTTATGAATTTCTTTGGAGGAGTCTTTGGTAATTCATTCGCGCTAGGGATTTTATTTACTACAATTATCATACGTACGCTCGCGTGGCCAATTTATGCTAAGAGTAACGATTTATCAATTAAGATGAATGTTGCTCAACCAGATATGCAACGTGTTCAAGCAAAATATGCACAAAAAAAGGATCCACAATCACAACAAAAGCAACAAATGGAAATGATGCAGGTTTATAAAAAGCATGGGATTAATGTCTTAGGATGTTTAATGCCATTCCTTCAAATGCCTATCTTTATTGCAATGTATGGCGTTGTTAGACGTATAACCATTCAAGGTGGCTTGTATGTTGATAATGTTGTCAACACTAATTTTTTAGGGATTAACCTTGCCAATACCCAAGATGGTATCATTGGTATGGCGTTAGCAGGAATCGTTGGAGGAACTATGTTCCTTTTGCAGAAAATTTCAATGAAGAAACCAAGCTATGCAAAAAATACTGTTTCTCATAATCCAAATGCACAAGCAGCACAAACTCAAAAAACAATGAAATATGTAAGTTACTTTATGGTTGTCATGATGGCATTTGCATCGTTCCAGAGTAACGCACTTGCTCTTTACTGGATTTTTGGTAACATTTACTCACTTGGTCAAACACTAGTCAACAGAAGATTAAATGAAAAGAAGCACGAACAATTGCAGCAAAAACAATTAATGGGGTGATTGAATTATGTTAAAAAGAGTAGAAATTGAAGCAAAATCTTTGCAGGATGCTGAAAAGCAAGCTGTTGAGCTATTAAGAATTCAAAAAGATAAGATCAAACTAACTGTTCTAAAGGAAAAGAAAGGCTTATTAGGAATAGGAGCTTCTGCAGTATATGAAGCAACGCCTAATGTTAATTTAGCTGTTGAAGGCAAAATTTACCTAGAAAATATCCTTAAAACAATGGAAATAAAAACAAGAATGGAAGTTAGAACACTTGCTGATGGTGAAGAAGTATATTTTCATGTCGAAAGTGACGAGAATGCATTATTGATTGGCCGTGAAGGTAGAACACTTCTTGGGTTACAATTTATGCTTCGCAATTATTTAAATACGTTTGTTGATGGTCATATGATTATTTCACTTGATATTGGAAACTATCACGAAAACAGAAAAAAACAACTAGAAATACTTGCTACAAAGACCGCTAAAGAAGTTGCACAAACTAAAATTGCAGTCAAACTAGATCCTATGAATGCTTACGATCGTCGAATCATTCACACGAAATTAAGTGAGTGGAGAGATGTCATAACTGAGTCAGAAGGCGAAGGCGAACATAGAGCATTAGTAATCAAACCAAAAAGGTAGTCATTTGACTACTTTTTTTATCTTTTGATGGCTCGACTATCTATCATTCGAGTGGTATAATGTAATCAAGCAAAACACAGGTGAAATCATGTTTAGTTTATTAAAGGTTCGTATTAAAACTAAAAAACGAAGAAAAATCACGATAGTCAGAGCTATCATTTTTATCCTTTTAATTATTCCCGGTCTATTTATTTATGGATTTGGAGTTGCTATATCAGAAAATATTAAAGTTAATCAGGCAATAGAAGAATTTAAGAATAGAGCAAGCGGAATATATACAGAAGAAGTATTTGATTACGACGGAACAGACCAAGTTAGAAGGTATTATGAGGTTTCACGTGAAACATCATATGAATTGGGAGATACACGTAGTGTATACTATAATGATACAAGAACATATCTAGGGCAAAAAGGTGATATTTTTGTTGCTCATGACTCTCCTTTCCCGGATGTACCTGTTATTCATCAATTTATTTCATATTATTTTGGTGGACATGCGGCAATTAACAATGGAGAAAATAAATTTCTTGAAGCTACCGGGTTCCCTGGTGATGATGAAACACTTTTACAAATTATCTTTCAGCCAGGCAATAAACCCAATGACTTAGGGACAAAAGTCAATTTAACGAGTACCAACTATTGGTTGAATCCTAAATATAGAACATCAAGTGATGATGCCTATCCATATTATGGAACGAACTACCGTACGAATTTCGTGGGATTAAGGGTTAAGGATATCACGAGCGATCAAATTGATGGTGCTGTTGAGTTTGCAAATGAACAGGTTGATTGGGCATTATACAACTTTACTTTTTTCTTGGATATGAAATATAAATTTTATTGTACTGATTTAGTCAGTAGAGCTTATCAAGCAGTAATGGTTGATGAAGAAGATCAACGGAATTATGCAAGAGCACTTAATGATGATAAATTTATCACATCGGTAAATGATATCATTTTATCTAGAGAAACATATATGATTTTTTATGTCGAGATTGTAGATGGGATAACGAACATCTATTATCTTGAAGATATGTAGGGAGGTTTAATATGATTGATTACATCATCATTGGTTTACTTGTTATCCTAAGTTTTGTAGCAGCATATGCTATTTTTATATTTATAAAATATAAAGGTAGAAATTTTAATGGTATATCAGGTGATCAAAAGGATGCAAATAATGAATTAAAACTATATTTCCAAAAGGAATATGGAGATTTAAAGTTTGAAATGGGAAAACTTTTTAGTGAATCCAATAAAACAGGACAAACTGATTTGAATTCTTTTAAAGATCACATGATGCAACATATTGATAATCAAATGAAACAGATTAATGATAAAGTTGAATCAAGATTAGGTAAGGGATTTGAAGAAACGAATAAAACTTTTATTAGCGTCATTGAACGTTTAAGTAAAATTGATGAAGCTCAAAAAAAGATTGAAAGTCTTTCTAGCGAAGTTATTACCTTAAATGATTTACTTACTGATAAAAAAACGCGAGGTATTTTCGGAGAAGTTCAACTCTACCAACTATTATCTGCGATATTAGGTGATAACAAACAATTATATGAAAAACAAAAACTGATGTCGAATGGTAATATAGCTGATGCTGTTGTACACGCACCTGAGCCATTGGGTATGATTGCGATTGATTCTAAATTTCCTTTAGATAATTATAAGAGAATGGTAGACCGTTCTTTAGGCGATGCAGATAGAAAAACAGCAACAAAAGATTTTAAAAACGATGTCAAAAAACATATTAATGACATTGCAAGTAAATATATTATTCTAAACGAAACCGCTGACCAAGCATTTATGTTTGTTCCAGCTGAAGCAATCTTTGCTGAAATTACAGCATATCATGAAGATCTCATTGAATATGCGACAAAAAATAAAGTATGGATGGCTTCACCAACAACATTAATTTCAACACTTTCGATGATTCAAATGGTTGTCAAAAATATCCAAAGAGATGATCAAGCAAAAGTAATTATTCAAGAGTTGATTAAATTAGGGGAAGACTTTAAAAGATATAGTGAAAGATGGGATAAACTTAAAAGATCGATTGAAAGTGTATCCAAAAATGCAGATCAAGTATCTATCACCACATCAAAAATCAGTGCGAAATTTCAGCATATTTCAGAGGCTAAATTCGATGAAATCGATGAAAATGAAACTCTTGAAATTGAAGATGAATCCTTAGAAGAACTTGATTGACAAAAATATAAATTAAAGTTATAATAGTTAAGAAATCAATGAAGAGAGAGTAACTTTCAATTGTGATGAAAGCGAACCGGGGATGGTGTAAGTCCGGGCATACCAATGAAGGTGAAAAACACTTGGAGAGATAGAAGAAATCCTATGGAAATTAGACCTATCCGTTACCCTGCGTTAAAGGACTCAAGGGCTAGAAATATTATTTTCTAGAACTAAGGTGGTACCGCGTATTTTTACGTCCTTAGAATATTCTGAGGGCGTTTTATTTTTAGTGACATATTAGCCTTATCAAGGTATCTTTAAAAAGGAGTTTATCATGGAAACTACAGTAAAAAATATTTACAGAACAATCGAATCTGTACTGAAAAAAGAACTGACTTTATATGGATGGGTAAGAAATAATCGAGCACAAAAAGAGTTTGGTTTTATAAACTTTCACGATGGTACATTTTTTGAAAGTATTCAAGTGGTTTATGAAGAATCAAAGCTTGATAATTTTAAAGATGTTCAGAAGATTAGAGTGGGGAGCTCAATCGAAATTATTGGAGAATTGATTCTCACTCCAAAAGCAAAACAACCTTTTGAAATCAAAGCAACCTCAATTGTTCTTTTAGGAGATTCTGATGAGGATTATCCAATTCAACCAAAAAGACATTCAAGAGAGTTTTTAAGAGAGGTTGCACATTTGCGTGCAAGAACTAACCTCTTTCATGCCGTCTTTAGATTAAGAAGTATTGTATCATTCTCCATCCATGAGTTTTTTCATAAACAAGGCTATATTTACACCCATACACCCATTATTACAGGAAACAATGGGGAAGGTGCAGGACAGACGTTTAATGTGTCTACACTACCCTTAGAAGATCTTCCATATAATGATGAAAAACAGATAGACTTCAAAAAAGATTTTTTTGGAAAGAGAACCAATTTAGCAGTGACTGGTCAGTTAGAAGCTGAAGCTTATGCGCTTGCTTTTAAGAATGTCTATACTTTTGGGCCAACATTTAGAGCAGAAAACTCAAATACACAACGCCATGCATCGGAATTTTGGATGATTGAACCTGAAATGGCATTTGCTGATTTAGATAAGGATATGGAAGTAGCTGAAGCAATGGTAAAATACATCATTAAAGATGTATTTGAAAAAGCCCCAGAAGAAATGGTGTTTTTTGATAAATATGTCGAACGTGGATTATCAGATCGTCTACTTAATGTCTTAACGCAACCTTTTGCAAAGGTCACACATAAAGAAGCAATAAATATATTATTAAATAGTAAAGAAAAATTTGAAAATATACCAAAACAAGGCCAAGATATTAACACAGAACACGAGAAATACTTGACAGAAAAGCACTTTAAAAGACCTGTATTTATTACAGATTGGCCAAAGGATATCAAAGCTTTCTATATGAGATTAAATGATGATGGAGAAACTGTAGCAGCAATGGATCTACTTGTTCCAGGCAGTGGTGAACTTATTGGAGGATCTCAAAGAGAAGAAAGAATGGATTTTCTTATTAAGCGTATGGATGAAATGGGTGTTCCTAAAGATGACATGGGATGGTATCTTGATTTAAGAAGATATGGTGGATGCATTCACTCAGGATTTGGATTAGGTTTTGAAAGACTGATTATGTACTTAACTGGTGTGGAAAACATAAGAGATGTCATTCCTTTTCCAAGAACACCAAAAAATTGTGAATTTTAAATATAAAAAGTACAGAAAAGAAAACACAAAAAAATAGATTAGAAATGAACTTATTTTGATACAAATATGAATAAAACACCTTTTTAGGTGTTTTTCTTTATATATAATGCAATTTCATAAATCTTTCATTGACAAAGCATACCTAACATACTATAATTTAATTACCCATAAAAGCGCTTTCACATTTTTAGTTTGGAAAAAGTGTGTAAAATTCATCGCTAACATGTAAACCTCGATTGTTTTTTCCAGTTTATTATTATATAATAGACCTGATGAGGTGAGTAGTGTATGTTGGCATTGCAATTTACCATTCGAACAACTATATGTGAAGCGAATACTATCGTTTTTTTAATATAAAAACTTTAAAGTGCTTTTGGGATACCATCAGTACTTTTATTTTTCAAAAAAAGAAAAAAATATTACATAAGGAGTAATAAACTACATGGAGATTAGACTAGAAAATTTAACAAAAGTCTTTACCGATAAAAACGGGAGAGAAACCAGAGCTGTTGATGATTTAACCATTACTATTCCTTCTGGTAAGCTTGTTGGCTTACTAGGGCCATCAGGATGCGGAAAATCAACCACTCTTTTTATGATTGCAGGCTTATTTAAACCATCGGGAGGGAAAATTTATTTTGGTAATGATGATGTTACTCGTCTTGCTCCAGAAAAGAGAGGGATTGGTTTAGTTTTTCAAAACTATGCGCTTTATCCTCACATGACTGTGCGTCAAAATATCATGTTTCCACTTGAAAATTTAAATATTGGACGCGCTGAAGCAACAACGCTTGTTGAAGACATGGCTGAACTTGTTGGTATTGGTGATCAACTTGATAAGAAACCATCACAACTTTCTGGTGGACAACAGCAACGTGTAGCTATCGCGAGAGCATTAGTTAAAAAGCCACGGGTTTTATTACTTGATGAACCTTTGTCAAACTTGGATGCAAGACTTCGTCTCCAAACGAGAGAAGAAATCAAACGCATTCAAAGAGAAACGGGTATTACTACCATATTTGTTACCCATGACCAAGAAGAAGCGATGAGTATCAGTGATAAAATGGTTGTTCTTGACTTTGGTGTCCAACAACAAATGGCTATACCACAAGAAATGTATACAAAACCAGATAATTTATTTGTTGCAAAATTCTTAGGAAATCCTCCAATTAATATTCTTGAAGGAAAAATTGAAAACGGAAAAATAATCATTGGCGATAATGTTGTCATTGGTGCAAAAGATGTAAAAGATGGAATTTATGATTTAGGTATTCGTCCTGAAGATTTTAAATTTGATATTAATGGATTTAAAGTAGATACAAATGATATTGATCATACAGGTAGAGATACTATGATTCGTTTCCCAATGGGAGATGTCATTGTCAGAGCACTTGTTGACTCGGATTCTGTTTACGGAAAAAATTCAATCAAATTAAGTGTTAAAAAAGATAAAATTCATATATTTGAAAAAGAAACAGGACATGTAGTGCTATGAAAGATTTTAAACAAAAACTGAGGGATTTTCTGTGGAGGGCGAGAAATACCATCCATTTTTCTTCAGTCAGAACCACAGAGTTCTTTCAAAGACACCATCTAGGGTTTATCACAAGGTGGCCAGGTTGGCTAAAAGCAATCTTTTATCTAGCTCCAGCGTTAACATTACTAGCGATATTCACTTTTTACCCAATATTTAATTCATTTTTAATCTCATTTTATACTGGATATAATATTCAAACTGGTGAATTTGATGGTTATACGTTCTTGGGTAACTACGCTGTTGTTTTACAGCATGCAAACTTTAAACAAGCTGTTCTAAATACAGCAATTATCGTTTTCGTGTCAGTTCCTATTACAATTATTGTTGGTTTATTAATTGCGGTAGCTTTAAACGCAGTTAAGCCATTGAAAAGTTTTTATCAAACTATCTTCTTCTTACCTTATGTTACAAATACAATCGCTATTGGTTTGGTCTTTGCGTTCATATTTAGTGGGAATACAAATACTATTGCAAATCCAGTTGGATTAGGGTTAGCAAACCAGGTAATTACATTATTTGGAGGGAAGCCCATAGCTTGGGTAGCTACAGGTGCGACGTATTGGTCTGCAATGACAGTTATTCTTGCTTATAGCGTTTGGAATGGACTTGCATTTAAGATTATCGTCTTTTTGGCAGGTATTCAAGGCATTGACAAACAATATTATCAAGCAGCACAAATTGATGGAGCAAGTCGATCTAAATCATTTACTCGAATTACTGTTCCGTTAATTTCACCTATGATTTTCTATATTTTAATTACTTCCGTTATTGGATCATTTAAAACTTATTCATCTGTTGTAGCTATTATTAACCGTGAAGGTTTAATTACAACCGGTGCACAAGGATCTATTAACTTGAAAACAATCGTTTTCTATATTTACGATTATATCGGTGGGGCAGCACTTAATGGTGTCATGTCATATGCTTCTGCAGCTGCGATTATTCTCTTCGCAATCATACTGGTCTTTACGGTAATCCAACTTCAAGTTGGTAAACGTAGAGTTCATTACTAGGAGGGAGAGCAAGATGAAAAGAATTACTAAAAAAATTAAAAGACTTGATTTAATTGCAACCCTCATTGATTTAGTTTATGTATTTGCTGGTTTAGCGCTAATCACATACTTCTTTATTATTTTAAAAGAACCTCAGTATATCACAGAAGTTATTAACACAACATACCCAGTTATGGGCTTTACAATAACGTCAGCTCAACTTAACGCTGGCATTAGTATTTTAGTTGGATATCTCGTCGTTTTTATTCCGCTCATTGTTTCTCATACGAAACGTATTAGAAATAAAGATGATATTGAAATGGATGAATGGACATATAGAACGCAATATCTATATATGTTTATGAGTTTATTCACACTAAATCCATTCAGTGCCTTTGTTCGTTACTTAATGGCTACTGATATTTTAGAAACTGTTCAAGATTATGGTTTTCTTCAAGCGACAAAGAATGTTTTAGTCACACTAAAAGACTTTTTTACAGGAAAAACATTCAAACGCATTAAAGAAAAAAGAGAACATAGAAAAGTTCAATCTGAAACACAAGCTGATCTTGAAAAAATTAGCAGACAAGATTTACTTGTCAAAGTTCTTGTAATGGTTGCAACTTATACTTTCTTGACAATGATTGCTCTATTCATCTTCATTCCATTTTATTGGATGATGATTACTGCATTAAAAACACATCAGGAATTATCAAATGCAATCACTCCGCGTATGTTTGTAGGCATTTCTGAAATGCAATGGGTTAACTTTAAAGTCGCACTAACTCAATTTAATTTCTATACATATATTGCAAATACAATCTATGTCGGTATATTGTCTATGATTGGCACAGTTATAACAACAATACTTGCAGCATTTGCATTTTCGAGATTGGATTTCAAGGGCCGTGAATTTATTTTCTCAATATTACTAATGACCATGATGATTCCAGGAGAACTTTATACAATTACAAACTATATTACCGTTAGAAATCTTGGTTGGTATGATAGTTTCTATGCATTAATATTCCCATTCATGACAAGCGTATTCTATATTTTCTTCCTTAGACAATCGTTTAAACAGATTCCTGATACACTTTACCGAGCTGCTCAGGTCGATGGTTGTGGAGATTTTAAATATTTAAGACGCGTTATGATTCCAATTGCAAAACCAACAATCATTACAATTACGATTTTAAGTGCTATTGGTGCTTGGGATGCATATATTTGGCCACAATTAGTTGCTCCATCAGAAGAACACTGGCTAATCTCAGTCGCCTTAAGATCTACAAGTTTTGTTACAGGTGAAGGTTCTGATGCGCGACCAGTATATAACTTACAACTCGCTGCAATTGCACTGGTTACTGTTCCACTCCTTATTATTTTCTTCTCGCTTAAGAAATACATTATTAGAGGCGTTGGAAGAAGTGGAACGAAAGGTTAATTTTGGATTTATGTATTAAAAATATAGATTATAAAATAAAATTTATTGGAGGAAAAAATGAAGAAAGTTGTATTTACGGTACTCGTACTCTTGGGAGTTTTAACACTTTCAGCTTGTGCGACAAAAAGAAATCAGGCACCCACGATAACTGGTGCTGATTTAAATCCAGTCATTCAACAGGGTGACACATATGATCCGCTTGATGGAGTAACAGCGAATGATTCCGAAGATGGCGATTTAACAGCGGACATTCAAGTTACAGGATTCGAAGCCGATGATGTCAATTATGCTGGTACTTATAGTATTATATTAACGGTTACTGACAGTGGTGATCTTGTAACCACAGTAGCAATTAGTTTAACTGTTGAAAGTGCTACAAGTGTTGCGCCACCGGTTCTTAGTGGTGTTATAGCACAACAGACATATTATGTAGGATCTGGAGCTTATGATCCTAAAACAGGTGTAACAGCTATTGACCCAGTTGATGGCAATATCACTGCGAATATCGAAGTTATTGGTACTTATTTCCTTACTAGCCCAGGTATCTATAGTATTACACTCCGTGTAACAAATAGTGGGGGCATCAGAGCAAGTGCAACAATTTCTCTAACCGTTAAGGTTTCTGAAGTTCCATTGACACTTACTACTAATCCAATTGAAATTACATTATGGCACGCTATGGGAGAAGCTAATCAAGCATTGCTCCAAAAGTATGCTGATGCTTTCCAAGATATTTATCCAAATGTCACAGTCATCATTCCAGCTGGCGTTGGTAATTATGACACATTAAAGACGAATATGATTAATGCAATTACTGCTCAAGACATGCCTAACCTAGTTCAAGCATATCCTGATCATGTTGCTGAATATTTAAATGGTAAAGCGGTTCTTAATCTTAATCCATATATAGGAAGTACAACATGGGGATTAAATGGTGCTGATGCAATTGATGATATTATCGCTTCATATTTGGAAGAAAATAGCCAATATGACGATGCAGGTACTTATTATTCATTACCATTCAATAAATCAACAGAAATTATGATTTATAACAAAACTGTATTTGATTTATTAGATATTGATGAACCACAAACATGGCAAGATGTTATTGCGGCGGGTCCTGCACTTAAGGCTTATGGCGATACACAGGCTGAAGCTAAAGTGAGAGCTGCAAATCCAGGATTAAGTCCAACGGAACTTGCACCACTTATTGCAGCAGCGAAATCTTTGATTGTTCCTGCAGCATATGATTCTACAGGTAATGCGTTCATTACATTCACAAGACAATTTAATGGCGCATATACTGGTATCGACTTCACAACATTTAGAGGTCTATACTTATGGAATAACAATGCAAATACTACTGCAGCTATGCAATTTTTGAAAGATCATAATGATATAATTACGTTACCAGAATACTGGGATCAACAATATGCATCTACACCATTTATTAACCAACAAACATACTTAACTGTTGGTTCATCTGCAGGTATTAGATATAACGTTCCTGCTACAGACCCATCAACCGGTCTACCAGTCTTTCAGATTGGCGTAGGAACAGTTCCATACAATGCAGATCTTCCCGCTTACAAAGCAGCTATTCAACAAGGTACAAATATTTCCTTGATGAAGACGGGTACTGCTCAAGAACAACTCGCTTCATGGTTATTCTTGAAATACTTAATCAGCACAGAAAATACAACTGACTGGGCAATGAACACTGGTTATTTACCAGTAAGAACAAGTGCTTATCAATCTACAATTTATCAAACCTTCTTAAATAATCCAACTGCTAATCAACTTCCTATTTCAATGGCTGCAAATGCAGGTTACCTACAATCAGGTTATATGTTCTATGATCCAGCTTTTATTGGTTCATCAAGAGCACGTACTCAAGTAGGTTTAGCACTCGAACGTATCATGTTAGGTGATGGAAACATCGCTGGAGCATTACTCGAAGCATACAACGAAGCTAATCTAGGCGGATCGTGAGAAAATTTTTCCTAATTCTTTTGGTTGTTTCTATCGGATTCTTGGCAGCATCTTGCCAAGAACCCGAAGCTCCACCAATTGATGAAAAATACACGCTTGTCGACTTAACAGGAATGACAGAAGCAGAAATTACGCAGTTAATTGAAGGCATTGATATAAATATTACTTATAGATACATTGAAAATGATAATGTTACAGAAGGATATTTTATCCGTTATGTAGGATATGAAATCGGAAATGAAGTTGCATTTGGTACAAATCTTCGTATTGAAATTGCAACACCGATACCTTCAGCACCAATAATTACAGGTGCAGAAGATGTCACACTCAATGTTTCAGTTCAAGGCAATCCACCAGATTTTGATCTAGAGGAAGGCCTAGTAGCAACAGATTTTAGAGGCAACGATATTCCTTTTGGAAGTTTCTTCTACATTCTTGAAATTAAAGATTCATATGACACAGTCTTATCCAATGTAGATTATTATAGAATTGGTGATTATACCGTGACATATGCAGCTCAAAATTCAGGATTTATGACAACTGTGGTTCGCACCATTCATATTGTTATTCCACCTTTTGATACCAATCACACCGATGAACTCAGATTAACCGCATCTTATGCAGGGCAATCATTTATTAATGATGGTATTGGAGAGGTTCAAGTAACATCCTACATTGACGGTGATACTACAAAGTTCGTTGAATTAGGTACTGGTAATAATATCAGTTTTACTGTTCGTTATTTAGGTATTGATGCACCAGAAGCAACTTCTAAATATGATCCATGGGGTATTAAAGCAGCAAATTTTGTTCGTGAACAACTCGACGGTGCTGAAAAAGTTATTTTACAAGCCGAAGGGGATAGAAAAGATGGTAATGATCGTTATTTGGCATGGGTTTGGTATGTTAAAGATGGTGTGACGCGCTTACTTAATCTTGAATTAGTAGAACAAGCGTACGCGTGGACGAGTGGCGCAATCGATACACAATACGAAAATCCATTTACGGTTGCCGGTGCTGAAACACAATTAACAGGTAGACGTATCTATGGAGAAATTGACCCAGACTATGATTACTCTACGGCAGGTACACCTATAGAAATAGGTGCCTTAATTGATGATTTTAACACTTATGTTGCTAAAAAGGTTACTGTAACTGGAATTATTACCTCAAAGGTTGGCAATAGTATTTTTATTGAACAAGACGGTAGAGGCATTTATATGTTTTGTGGTTATGCGGCAACAAACGAACTTCAAATTGGCTATGAAGTAACTATTCAAGGTGTTGTTCCAGCATATTTTCCAACAGATCAAACGTTTAATAAACAAGTAACTAATTATCATATTGAAAACATGATTTTATTATCAGAAGATAATCCAGTCATAATTACAACCATTTTGGGCGACCAAATGGGACAGTATGTTGGTAGAGTTGTTAATTTCGAGAATTTAACGATTGATAGCATCACTGAATCTACTTCAGACAATGCATATACAATTGCTGCTAAAGATGATTCAGATCATATCATTAATCTTCGTGTTGACAATTATACAGCATCATTCTTGTTCAGCTACCAATTTGTAGTTGGACACCATATCTCGGTTTTTGGACCTGTTACTCAGTTCTATGATTCATATCAACTGATGGTTCCAGGTGTAGGAAATATTGTATTTAAGGATTAAAAAAAATAAAATGGAGGAAAGACAAATGAGTAAAAGATTTACTTTTATGAAAAGTGCACTCTTGTTTATTGCCGTATTAATGACAGCATTTACCCTAGTTGCTTGTGGTGAAGACCAACAAGCAATTGTAGATGAAGCATTAACGTCAGTAGATTTAGTATTCGCTTCAGGCGATAGTGCTACTTCAGTCACACAAAATTTGACCTTACCAACGACTGTTGGCGATGTCGAAATTACATGGGCATCTGGTAATACAGGTGTTATTTCAAATGCAGGTGTGGTTACACGCCAAACTGCTGACACGAATGTTACATTAACCGCAACGTTGACATTAGGTGACGCTACAGCTACAAAAGCATTTACACTTAAGGTACTTGCTATTGTCGTTGTGATTGACCCTTTGGATGCGTTAGATGCAATTGTGCTTGCTGGTGATTCTTTGGAACATAATGCTACAACAGATATGTATACAACACTTGATAGTGTTACATTACCTGCTATAGCATTAACTCTTTCAATCACTTGGTCATCAAGTAATCCTGCAGTTATTTCAGCTGCTGGTGTCGTTTCTAGACCAGCTTATGGCTATTCAGATTCAACAGTAATCTTAACGGCTACTATTGGAGATGAAACAAAAGATTTCGCCGTAGTTGTATCTGCAATCACAGTTAAACCAGCTGCATTGATTCTATCAGATGCTAAAGATGCATTATTATTAGTTGGTGTTGGTGATGGAGTTGCTGCAGACATTGATTTACCTGCAACTGCAGGTAGTGAAGGTGTTACAGTTACTTGGACATCAGGTAATACAGATTATATTACAGATGCTGGTGTTGTCACAAGACCTTATGATGCAAATAAAACTGTTACGTTAACAGCAACATTGCACATTGGTGATGAAACAGTAACTAAAGACTTTGACGTTGTTGTATTAACTTTTGAACCATTTACTGCAGTAACTGATATTGCTGCTGCTATGGCCGCTCAAGTTACAGCTGATGATGATGTATATGTTGAAATTCCCGATGTTACAGTTATTGCAACTTGGACAACTGGATACATGATTTATGATGGTACAACATTAATGCAGGTCTACCAAGTACCAACTGACGAAGTTGTTGAAGGTGCTGTATTTACGATTAGAGGCATTATGACAAATTACTATGGAGCATTGGAAATTACTGGAGACACCAATATGCCTATCGTATTATTTGATTCCACTGCTACAGCTTTGGTTTTGGAGCCAACCGTTATTACAAGTTCGGTCTCTGAATATATTGCAACATTACCTACTTATCCGTTAGCTTCTCCAGCCGTATATCAATATATTCAAATTACAGCGAAAGTACAAGTAGATGATCCTGTACTCAAATATGAAACCTTCTTAGTGGATACAGATTATTCTGGAGCAGACATTAATGTCGTTGATCCAGCGAATTTCACTCTTAATGCATTCATGATATACTATCCAACAAATCTTGGAGCAGTTAGATTATATGATGGATTAGAGGTTACATTAAATATATTTGTATTTGGACAACGTACTGATAAACTGATTTGGTATGTTCTTTACACAGGTGAAACTGAAGATATTCAAACAACATTAGATGACGCTGGTATCGTTGGTGTTGTCAAATCATCACTTGAAATAGATTATGAACTTGCTTATGCAGAGGCAACAACAATTGATCTTCCAACAACTATGATGGGTACTACAATTGTTTGGGATACTGCAAGTGAATATGTAGATGTATTAACTGGCGAAGTTACAATGCCTGCTAC
This sequence comes from uncultured Mariniplasma sp., assembly GCA_964625435.1. GTDB lineage: Bacteria > Bacillota_I > Bacilli_A > Acholeplasmatales > Acholeplasmataceae > Peloplasma. The sequence goes on along the minus strand of CAZVDQ010000005.1, from coordinate 18,391 downwards.
CCCTGGACAAGTAGAAGTTACTTTAACTGCTGAAATTACTAGAGGTTTAACAACAGAAACTGCGACAGTCACATTTAAAGTTGGTGAACTTGCTGTTAGTACAATGGCAGAAGTTCAGGCTATGGTTAAGGGTGAATTAATTAGAGTCCAAGGTATTTATGCAGCTAAAACTAAGAGCACTGCATTCTGGATTCAAGATTCAACCGGTGGTTTGAATATTTATGCATCTGGTGCATTCTTAACACAAATTCAAGGTTTAGCATTAGGTGTTGAAATTGAAATGTTTGGTACTTTGGAAATTTACAACGGATTATTTGAAATTATAAACTTAACTGAAATTAACGTTGTTAATGCAACTCCTGCTATTCCAGCTCCAGCATCATTAAATGCTGTTGAATTCTCGAATACTGGATTACTCCCATATCAAGGTACATTAGTAAGCTTTGATGGATTCTTGTTGAAGTATGATGTTAATGCTACAACTTATTCATTTAACTTTACACTATATAACCCAATTAGTGGTTATCAAATCGCAGCTAGAGCTGAATCTACGATTGCTGATTTTGCAGCTGTCGTAACATATTTAAATGCTCTTGATGTTAACGCTCCAATTAATATTGTTGGTGGTGTAATTGGTTGGTATAATAATTTCCAATTAGCAATTACTGGTTCAAGCAACTTTGTTGCTGGTACAGTAACTGACGCACACAAAATTGCTTTAGATGCATTAGAAATTGATGTTCCTACTGCAGTAATTGAAGCAACTACATTAACAACTCTTCTAGCTACAGGAACTAATGGTTCAGCCATTACTTGGGCTTCTGACAATGTTTTAATCGATGTAACTACAGGAGTTGTAACACTTCCTGTTAGTGGTCAGGTAACTGTTACATTAACTGCTTCTCTATCATTGGGCACTGAAACAAAGGAAGTTACATTTGAAGTTGAAGTTGGACAAACTGATCTTCAAAAGATTGATGCAGATGCATTAGAACTTGATGTTGCTGATGCAGTAACTGAAGCAACTACAATAACAACTCTTATAACTACAGGAACTAATGGTTCAGCAATCACTTGGGCTTCTGATAATGTTTTAATCGATGCAACTACAGGAGTTGTAACACTTCCTGTTAGTGGTCAAGTAACTGTTACATTAACAGCTACTTTATCATTAGGCACTGAAACAAAAGAAGTAACATTTGAAGTAGTTGTTGGTATGGCAGATACATCTTCAACAACAGTTACTGCTTCATATACTGATACTGTGACAACAAACATGGTTGCGTTAGTTAATAACGCCACATCTGTTAACCTAGATCCACTTCTTTTTGATGTAACAGCTACTAATGGGTCTGCTTATTCACTTGTTGGCTTAAATTCAGCTGGACAAATCAGAATTTACGGAAATAGAGCTGACGGTCTAGGAAACACTTTATTTGTTGAAATTGCAGCAGGTTATACTATTTCTAGCGTAGTTTTCACTTATGGTGATTCATCAAACGTCCCATTAGGTATCTTAACACTAGGTAGTGTAACATCAAATTTAGTTGCTGCTGATTTAACAAACACAACAGGTACTTATACAGGCTTAGATATTCAATCATTCTCGTTACAAAATACATGCTTAGGTGGAACTAGTAACGCTCAAATTTACGTTCTATCAATTGAGATCACCTATCAAGCAGTTGTTTCTTCAACAACAGTTATTGCTTCATATACTGATACCGTGACAACAAACATGGTTGCGTTAGTTAATAACGCCACATCTGTTAACCTAGATCCACTTCTTTTTGATGTAACAGCTACTAATGGGTCTGCTTATTCACTTGTTGGCTTAAATTCAGCTGGACAAATCAGAATTTACGGAAATAGAGCTGACGGTCTAGGAAACACTTTATTTGTTGAAATTGCAGCAGGTTATACTATTTCTAGCGTAGTTTTCACTTATGGTGATTCATCAAACGTCCCATTAGGTATCTTAACACTAGGTAGTGTAACATCAAATTTAGTTGCTGCTGATTTAACAAACACAACAGGTACTTATACAGGCTTAGATATTCAATCATTCTCGTTACAAAATACATGCTTAGGTGGAACTAGTAACGCTCAAATTTACGTTTTATCAATTGAGATTACTTACGAAGCAGTTTGATAAATTCATGATTGGGTAACTTAACAATCTAAATAAAATTAACGTTGAATTTATATATTGATTTTCAACAAAGTATTTAAAAGGATGCATCGATTGGATGCATCTTTTTCTTTGTCTCAATTCAAATGACATCTATAACATATTATGTTATAATACTTATACTTCAATAGGAGATTTTAATATGATTAAAAAATTATGGTTTATGGCAGTAGTCTTGCTTTCAATTACACTACTTATTTCATGTGAAAAACAGGTAGATTCAATTACACTTCCCAATCTTAATGGAATGACATCTGAGCAAGCCATAAGTATGCTCTCCCAATATCCATTGGTAGTAGCTACACAACAAATTATTGATAACGATATACCAGAAGGTAGATTTGTTTCATATAATAATGATTATCAAGCAGGAGATATTGTTGACAAATATACGAGCATTATTGCTTATTTTTCAATTCACGTGAATCTCTTACCAAATTTATCAGGTAAAACTCAAGCACAAGTATTAAGTGAACTATCTAAACTTGATATAATTATAGAGGTTCAAACCTATATGACCAATGATTTTCCTAATGGAACATTCTTGAGTTATGGAAATGGTCTTCGTGCTGGAGATGTTCTTGAAAATGGTGATGAGGTTCTCGTTTATATTGCTCAATCCCTACCACCTGTTAATCGCGGAATCATCATTTCTAAATATTTAGAAGGTACATCCACAAATAAAGCAATTGAACTTTATAACACAACCGGTGAATCTATTGATTTATCAACATATAAACTATCAATATATTCAGATGGTTCTGAAACTACGACCCATGAAATATCATTGACAGGAATCATCAATTCAGAAGAAACATTCTTGATTGTTGCTCAAGGAAGCGAACCAAGTTTGATTTCCATGGCTGATTTTGTAACAAATGAGCTTATTTTTAATGGTAACGACACCATTGCATTAAATGATGAAAGTGATCAGATCGTCGATATTGTTGGTACGATTGGATGGGGTCTATATTATTTATCTGATAGAACTTTAGTTAGAGATATCTCAATTACAGAAGCTACTGATGAATTTAGTATTGATGATTGGGATGAATACATGCCTGATGATATTGAGCTTTTAGGTAGTCATCCAGTTATCTATCCCACAACATTTACTTTTGATACAGCATTCTTAACTGTTCCATTTACTGAACCCGGTGGAATGATAGAAGTTGACTACGTATCTACCTATGATGGTGATACAGCATATTTCACACCAGGTTTTATTGGCGATAACAGAGTTCGTTTTATCGGAATTGATACAACTGAAATGAGCAGTGGAACACTTGCTACTCAAGCTAGAAATTTTGTAGCATCACTTTTATCAAATGCAACAACAGTATATCTTCAACATGATCCCGAATCTGGGATTATTGAAACATATGGAAGAACCCTTGCGCTTGTTTGGGCTGATGGCGTTCTAGTTAATTATGAGGTCGTTCTTCATGGCTATAGTCAAAATAATTATCAAGATCCAACACACGCTTTAATCTTTAATAATATTCCGCTTAGCACATGGATGACTAATGCGGAAAAATATGCAAAAGAAAATCACTTAGGAGTATGGGCTTAATATGATTAAATATATCAACCGGATTATCTATGCTTTATTGGCAGCATTAGGTTTAATGCTTGTCTTCAATTTAACAGATACATATGCAAGAACTCTTTTTCTAGAAGAGCAAGGAGCTATTGCTATTGAAAATAACGATTACGCATATTTCATATCCGTAAGATTTTATGATGAAGTACCACTTGTCGAAGAAACAATAACAATCTCTGATCGTTCATTTGATTTGATGATTTATCAAGCTGCATATATCCAATTAGTAAATGAAACCTATGTGGTACACGACGGTCTTTATATTATGATGCATCAAATAGCAGGAGAGTCATTAAATGATTTCTTTACGGTTCGGATTTCATCTGGAACTGAGATTATAAAAGATTTTATGGGTGTTAAAATATTTAGTTTGCCAATGTATTCGGTATTAGATGAGGATACTCAAGCATCTTTGCTGAAAAAAAGTGTATTTGAAAGTGATAGTGTTTTTCAAACCATCACTAATATAACCATTTTTCAGGACAATGATGAATTGATACAAATTCCTGTCGATATTGAAGAAACACAGTTCACAGTAAAAGCTGATATCATCGATTATATCGATTTTAATGGCTCCGCACCAGATGAAGCATTTGGAAATGTAACCATGGCACCTATTATTGAAATTGATACGAGACCTATCGTTTTCAGAAATATTGCTATCTATATCGTTTTCGCAATTGGAGTAACAGTTTTGATCTTTACAGCACGTAAGAGACTTGGTAAAAAAGAGCCTACAATAGGCGTTAAACAGGATATTGAGAAATTAGAAGAACAGGATAGAAAAGAGCGATAAATATCGCTTTTTTCTTCCATTTATGATATACTATTCTAATATAATTAAGAAAGGGACTTACATGAATATTAAAACAAAAATCTATGAAATGATTAAAGCTTACAAGGTGATTATTATTCATAGACACTTAAGACCAGATATGGACGCTATAGGCAGTCAATATGGTTTATATTTAACAATTAAGGATAATTTTCCTAATAAACTAGTCTATGTTGTTGGCGATTCCAACGATATGAGCTATTTATCAATAATGGATGATATACTTGATGAAACATACCAAGACGCACTAGCAATTATTACAGATGTTTCAGTTACAAAAATGATCAGCGATGATCGTTATAATCTCGCTAAAGAACGTATCATTATTGATCATCATCAAAACGATACAGATGTTTTAAATGTTTCGGCCTTCTATAAAGAACCAACGTTTGCTTCTGCATCTGAGATGATTGTTGATTTAATCAGAACCTTTAAATTAAAGGTAACGCCTGAAGCTGCAACGTATCTCTATGGAGGTATGGTTACTGATACAGGAAGATTTCTTCACTTAAATGATGCAAGCAAGACATTTGAATTAGCAGCATATATCACAAGATTTAATCCCAATATTCAAGCTTTCTATGAATATATCTACACTGAGCCGCTCAAAAAAAGAATGATAAAAAATTTATTTTCAACTTTTGAGATTACTGAAAATGGAGTAGCTTATAGAAAAAATGATGCTGAATTGATTAGCAAAAGTGGATTAGATTTCCAATCTATAAGCAGAGGCATGGTTAATCAGATGGCAGGCATCAAAGAGATTCCTATTTGGGCGAATTTCACTGAAGATGTTGAAAATAATGTCATCGTTGGAGAATTTAGAGCAAGGGGTATTACAATTGTTGACATTGCCAAGAAATATGGTGGCGGTGGACACAATCAAGCTTGTGGAGCAAGCTTAAAGAATTGGCAAGAAGTTGATCTAATCATCAAAGATTTAGACGAAAGGGCAAAATTACATGCAAAAGATACTAAATAAAATTAAAGAATATGAAACGATTATTATTCACGGACACAAAAGACCAGATGGGGATTGTTATGGATCTCAATTTGGATTAAAAAATATTATTGAAAATTCATTTCCTGACAAAAAAGTTTATGTTGTTGGTCAGACGAGTGCTTTTGTTGATTTCATTGGTAAAACAGATGAAATCACGGATGAAACCTATCAAGGTGCTCTCAGCATTGTTGTTGATACAGCAGTTGAAGATAGAATCAGTGATTCACGCTATTCGCTAGGTAAAGAGATTATTAAAATTGATCATCATATCCCAGTTGATGATTATGGCGATATTAGATGGGTCGATACAAATTTTCCTTCATGTGCACAAATGATTGCATATTTTTACTATAAAAACAAAAAAGAACTTAAATTATCACTAGACGGAGCAATCGCTATGTATACAGGGATTGTTACAGATACGGGAAGGTTCCGTTTTAGAGGGGTTTCTAAGTTAACACATCAAATGGCAGGTATGCTACTTGAAAAAGGCGTAGATGTCGAATATATCGATTCAAAATTGAGTAGAGAATCCTTAGAAATGATTAGTCTTAAAGGATATGTCTATAGTAATTTTGTTACAACAGAGGGCTTTATCTATTTGAAGATGACAAGAGATATCATAGAAAAATTCCAAGTCACCGATGAACAAGCGGCTTCAGTTGTTGGATTATTAGGTGGTATTGAGGGATTTCCGGTATGGGCTTTATTTATTGAGTATCCCAATGAAGTTAGAATTAGATTGAGATCTAATGGTCCTACAATCAATGAATTAGCAAATAGATTTGGTGGAGGCGGACACGCAAAAGCATCTGGAGCTCGACTTGAAAGTTGGGAACAACTTCCAGAATTTATTGCTGATGTTGAAGCAGTTGTAAAAGCTTATAACGAGGCATAAAATGCAAAGCTGTCAAACGATTATCGTTGAGAAACCCAAACTTCCCTTGGCTGATATTGAAAGAAGTTTAACGAAAACGTATAAAAAAGATATATTAGTTCCATTTGTCAAAGCGATTAATGAATATGAACTCATTGAACCGGGAGATAAGATTGCGGTTGCCATTTCCGGTGGTAAGGATAGTTTAATATTAGCAAAATTATTTCAGGAACTAAAAAAACATAATAAAATAGATTTTGAACTCGTATTTCTTTCAATGGATCCGGGATTTAGAGCAATCAATCGTGAATTACTAGAAAGTAATACCGATTATTTAAATATCCCAGTAATTATTAAAGAATCAGAGATCTTTAATGTGATCGGGAAAATTGCTAAAGAAAATCCTTGCTATATGTGTGCGAGAATGAGAAGAGGATTTTTATATAAAGCAGCCTTAGATTTAGGATGTAATAAATTGGCTTTGGGTCATCACTTCAATGATGTGATAGAGACAACGCTGATGAATATGTTTTATAATGGTCAGTTTATGACCATGGTTCCCAAAATAGAAGCTGAAAACTTTGAAGGTATTGAGTTGATTCGTCCAATGGTGTTCGTTAAAGAACACGATATCATTAGATGGATTAAACATAGTGGGATTCAAGCGATGAATTGTGGATGCACAGTTGTTGCAGAAAAAAACTCTTCAAAGAGACGTGAAATTAAGCATCTGATTGAACAATTAAAAAAGGATCAACCTGATGTAGATCAGCTCATTTATAATTCAGCAGCAAATATTAATTTGGAAGCCGTTTTAGGCTACCATCAAAATAGCACAAACAAAGTACATTTTAATCAAATTTATAAGGAAAGGAGAAAACAAAAATGATTTTAGATTTCGATTTAACCTTAATGGAAATATTGATAAAAATATTATTGCCACTAACAATCGTTTTTCTTATTGGTTCATTTATTGGACTTGAAAGACAAAATGTTGGTAAAGCAGCAGGCTTATCCGCTCATGTATTGGTTGCAATGGGTGCAGCTGGAATTGCGATTATGCAACGTCTAATGTTCGAATACCAAATTGATTTACAAGTAATTAGTGGAATAGCTATTGATCCGGAAGGACAAAGAGTAATTGCTCAGGTTATTACTGGTATTGGGTTTATCGGTGCTGGTGTAATTATCAAGGATCAGACAAATGTTGTCAAAGGTATTACTACCGCAGCTACGTTGTGGTTTATGGCAATGATTGGTTTGATTTTGGGTAGTGGGTATATCTTAGTTGGTTCAATATTGGGAATATTCATCGCAGGTTTTATTGCCATAAGAGATTTACATCGTGGATTTAATCCATTTAAAGGAAAGCCATTTCAACATCCGAGAAAAGTAAAGGAACATAAAAAAGAATGAACTTTGATACGATTGCTGCAATATCAACAGCATATGGTACAGCTGGAATCTCAGTGATTAGAATTAGTGGAGATTCAGCAATCAAGGAATTCAATCAAATATTTAAAGGGTGTGATTTAACGAAGGTTAAAAGTCATACTTTACACTATGGTCATGTCTTAAACGAGAATGGGAGTTATCTCGATGAGGTTATGATTGCAGTGCTAAAAGCACCTAAAACATTTACTGCTGAAGATGTGGTTGAAATATCCACACACGGTGGTATTTTGATTACGCAAAAAGTCTTAGAAAGAATTTTGTCCTTAGATATTAGATTAGCCGAACCGGGAGAATTTAGTCAGCGAGCTTACTTGAATGGACGTATAGATTTAGTTGAAGCTGAATCAATTATGGATTTAATTCATGCGAAAAGCGAACAAGCATTGAAGATTGCAAATCTAGGCGTACAAAAAGAAACTTCAAAATTGATTAGAAACTTAAGATCAAAGCTTTTAACGATCATTGCACAAATTGAAGTCAATATTGATTATCCTGAATATGATGATGCGATTGTGATGAGTAAGGAAATCATTAAACCGAAAACTGAATCACTCATCAAAGAAATTAATGAACTTCTTAAAGAATCGGGAAAGAATCAGATGATTAGAGAAGGCGTCAAAACTGTAATCATAGGTAAACCAAACGTCGGAAAAAGCAGCTTATTAAATGCCTTGATTGATGAAGATAAAGCAATCGTTACTGAAGTCGAAGGAACAACAAGAGATACAATTGAAGCTTATGTTAATATCAATGGCGTTACATTGAATTTAATTGATACAGCAGGGATTAGAGAAACATCTGATGCTGTTGAGATAATTGGTGTAAACCGCTCTATGAAGGCACTTAACAAAGCCGAGTTAGTACTGCTTGTTTTAGATCAATCGAAGGTATCGACGAAAGAAGATAAAGAATTATTAGCGTTAACGAAGAATAAAAAGAGAATCATTATCGCTAATAAATCTGATTTACCAAGCGTCCTTCAAATGGATGATGTTGTATTAATTTCAACGCTCACAAGAGCTGGATTGAAAGAATTAGAAAATGCAATTCTTAAGCTCTTATCTTTAGAAGATATTGAACAAAGAGATTTTAATTATTTATCAAATGCAAGACATATTGCTAAAGTAAATGAAGCGAAGAAATCTTTAGAAAATGTTTTAAAATCTATTGACCTAGATATGCCTATTGATGTTTATGCGATAGATTTGACAAGTGCTTGGAGACTTTTGGGAGATATTTTAGGAGAAAATTATCAAGACGATTTACTAAATGAATTGTTCTCTAAATTTTGTTTAGGGAAATAATTTAGTTTCAAGTTTATAAAAGTAGTTTTAGCCATATTATAAGATATAATATGTGTTATAATGGTAAAAAGAAAGAAAGCGAGGGAACATCAAATGGCATACATTGCTTTATATCGTGCATACCGTCCAAAAGCATTCAGTGAAGTGTCTGGACAAAAAGTAATAATTAAAACACTACAAAATGCATTGTTGCATGAAAAGATCGCCCACGCTTATTTATTTAGTGGCCCTCGTGGAACAGGTAAAACAAGTATTGCAAAAATATTTGCAAAGGCTGTTAACTGCCTCCATCAACCAACAAATGAACCATGTAATACATGTGATGTTTGTCAAGGAATTGATAAAGGTGACATTCCTGATGTCATTGAAATTGATGCCGCATCAAATAATGGTGTTGATGAAATTAGAGATTTAAGAGATAAAGTCAAGTATATGCCAAGTGTCGGTAGATACAAGGTTTATATCATTGACGAAGTCCATATGTTAACTCCGGGTGCATTTAATGCATTACTCAAAACTTTAGAAGAACCTCCTAAGCATGTCATCTTCATTTTGGCTACAACAGAGGTTCATAAAATACCACCAACAATTTTATCGAGATGTCAGAGATTTGATTTTAAAAATATTGAAACGACGGATATCATTGAAAAATTAAACGAGATAGCTATCAAAGAAAAAATAAGTATCACACCTGAAGCAATTCGTGCGATTGCTGTTAATTCAGAAGGTGGATTAAGAGATGCAATCAGTTTATTAGACCAAGCGATTTCTTTTGCTGATGAAACAATTAGTGAAGACGATGTTCACCAGGTTTCAGGGAGTGTATCGAAAAAGGCACTTACAGAAATGCTTTTAGCGATATCAAGCAAAGAAATAAGTAAAGCAATGGTCATTTTAAAAAATCTCATTGCTGAAGGTAAAGAAATCACAAGAATTGTTAATGATTTAATTTTAGCGCTTAGAGATATTCTGATAGAAAAATCGACGACAGTTGATTTACCCAAATATAGTGAATTACTCAGTGTATTCTCATTTGATCGGATTTATTTCTATTTAGATGTTCTTAATCAAGCACAGCAAGATATGAAATGGACACATCAAAAACGTGCATATGTTGAACTAGCACTTATTAAAATGATGGAACATCAAACACTTAGAACAATTGATTATGAAGCAACCATTCTAGATATGAAAGCTAGCATTCAAGATCTTAGAGAGCAAATCAAGATTCAACCAAGAGAAATTACAAAAGCTAACAAGAAACCTCTAGTGACTATTAAACAAGTCGAAAGTATCATGAATAATGATGATAAAGATAAGAAAGTCTTAATGCAGTCTGGATGGAATCATCTAAAAGATTATCCTAAACCACATCTTAAGATGGCAGCTTATTTATTATCCCAAGCCGAGCTTGAAGCAGTTTCTAATTCAATGCTCCTCGTTTTCGATGATGTGAATTCATGTAAGAGAATTTTAGAACCAGAAACAAAAACATTGGTTTTAGAAATACTCAATAACAAAAAACACTTAATTGATGACTACGTAGCTATCCTTAAAACGGATTGGTTAGTCATTAAAGAGGTTTATCTGGATTTGTGGAAAAAAGGGCAGAAAAAGCCTAAATTGCCACCATACGATCTCAAATTATACATTGATATTGAGTCCAAAGATAAAAAGGAACCCGAAATCATAGCTTTGGCTAAGGAATATTTTGGGGATAAAGTTACAATAAAGGAGTAAAAGTATGAATCCAAATATGTTAAACAAACTTAAAAAAATGCAGAAACAAATGGTGGAAGCACAAGAAGAGCTTGAAAGAAAAGAATATTTTGGAAAAGCAAGTGGTGTGATTGTCATTATGCAGGGAACAAGACAAGTCATCGATGTACAAATCAATGCTGAAATATTAGAAGAAGTTGAATTACTACAAGATTCTATATTACTTGCCGTCAATGATGCACTTAAACAATTAGAAAAAGAACAAGAAGAAACCATGAGTCAATTTAGCGGTGGTTTGGGAGGATTTGGATTTTAATGTATCCAAACATTTTAAAGAAAATCATTGAAGATTTTCAAAGATTGCCAGGTATAGGAGAAAAAACAGCAGAACGTCTTGCATTACATTTGATCAGTCATTTCGATGATCACGATATCTTGGCATTTTCTGATCATCTCAAAAGATTAAAAGAAGAAATTAAATACTGCTCAGTTTGTCATATGATTACTGATCGTGACATCTGTGATATTTGTAAAAATCAAGATAGAGATCATGAAACATTAATGGTTGTTGCTGATGCGAAAGATGTTTTTATCATGGAAAAGATGAAAACATATCAAGGTGTTTATCACGTTTTAGGGGGTTTGGTTGATTTTTCCAGGGGAATTACTGATAAAGACCTTAATATTGAATCTCTTGAGAAACGCATTAAATCTGTTAAAGAAATGATTATTGCAACCAATGGTACTGTCGAAGGTGAAATGACCGCCAAGTATCTAAAATCATTGTTTGCAGATGATTCATTGTCAATTACTAGACTTGCTTCAGGTTTACCTGTCGGTGCAGAATTAAAATATGCAGATGAACTTACCTTAAGACAAGCAGTTGAAAATAGAAGAAAATATTAAAATAAATTCTAGGAGGAAAAAACGATGTTTGATGCAATAAAGAATTTCTTTGAATCGATTTTTGGCAGCTTTAATGGATTCTTGCAGAACTCTCTTGATATCGATGGGAAACTAACTGGTCTATATGATCAATTCATTTCTCCACTTCCAGAACTTATCAAAATTGTTGGCGCGGTTTTTGTAGGTATCATACTTGTACTTGGGACGTTAAGCTTTGTTAAAAAGATGCTTAAATTGTTTATCGTTCTTGCAGTCATACTTGCCATCGTTTTACTAATTACACAATTAAATAAATAATACTTGCAAAAAGATTATGATTAGTATACAATATATACGGTTTTAGGAGGAAGAAATGAACGATAAATTGAAATCATTAGCAATGCTTGATGTTGCTGAAGCATTACTTAAAGAACAGGGAAGTCCAATGACCATTCAACAACTCATTAAATCTGTTGTTGAAATAAAAGAAACTTCGATGGATGACATCGATAAATTAACGCAGTTATACATGGATATCACACAAAGTGCAAAATTCGTGTATTGTGGTGATGATCAATGGGATTTAAAAGAAAGAAATTTAGAACTATGGGACAAAGACGGCTTTGCTTTTGCTCGTGCAGATGAAGTTGAAGAAGTTGAAGAAGATGCAGAAGATGCAGAAGAAGACTTAGATTTTACCGAATTCATTCTTGAAGAAGAGGAAGAAGTAGTCGAAGTTGATGATGAAGAAGAAAAAGTTGAAGAAGCTGACAAAGAAGAAATTAAAGAAGAAAAAGCATATATTGAAATAGAATTGCCCATCAAATCCACAGATGATGATGATACAGATGAACCTGAAGTTGAATTTAATGAAGGCTATGATGAAGATGACTACAATGAAATCATGGACGATTATGAAGATATGTATGATAAATAAAAGATAGAGTATTGTGAACCTCAATTGGGTATGCGTATGCTACGCATGCCTTTTTTATTGGATTTAAGTATATAATGGATTTGAAGAAAGGGTGTTAAACATGCCAAACGTATTAGAGTATATAGGTTATATTGCATCATTAATTGTATTAATATCATTATTGATGAGCTCAGTTAAAAGACTAAGATGGATTAATTTGTTAGGGGCTTCCATTTTTGCAGTTTATGGATTTTTAATTCACGCACTTCCTGTAGGATTTATGAATTCGGCAATTGTCATTGTGAATATTTATTATTTATTCATCATGTATAGAAAAAAAGATTACTTTACATTATTGAAATTGGGAAACCAAACCGAGTATTTCAATCATTTTATGTCATTTTATAAAGAAAACATTGAATCATTCATGGAAGTTGAAAAGGATTTAGAAGATCCTAAGTATATTAAACTATTCATTTTAAGAAATACAATTCCTGCTGGAGTTGTTGTTACTAAAATTAAAAATGAAACAACACTTGAAATTGTAATCGATTATGCTGTTCCAGCATATCGTGATTTCAAAATTGGCAACTTTCTTTATGAAGGTCAAAAAGATTTCTTTATTTCTCAGGGATATGATACTTTAGTTAGCAAACCCGGAAATGATAAACATCAAGACTATTTAAAAAGAATGGGATTCATTTCAGAAACTGTTGATGGCGAGTTTTATTATTTAAAGAATCTTAACAAGTAAGTATATAGATAATTAGCGATGTTAAAAATCTCCTAATGTTTTGGAGATTTTTTTATGAAAATCACTATAGGATTCATTTGTATCTATCTATAAGATATTGAATTCAAGATATACTCATTTGTAATTTTAAAAATGTATTAGTAAAATAGATAAAAATGGTTAATATGTGAAGAATTACACGGTTAAAATTGATTGCTAAAAGCGAAGCTTTGTATTATAATAGATTTGACTAAATTCTAAGGAGGAATAAAATTATGGCAGTTGTATCAGCAAAAGAAATGTTACTGAAAGCTCACAAAGAAGGTTATGGTGTTGCTCAAATCAACATTAATAATTTAGAGTGGATTAAAGCAGTATTAACGACAGTAGAAGAATTGAAATCTCCAGTGATTCTAGGTGTATCCGAAGGTGCAGCTAAATACATGGGTGGCTACAAGACAGTTATGGCAATGGTAAGATCATTAGATGAATTTTACAATGTGACAGTTCCAGTAGCTGTTCATTTAGATCACGGAACATATGAAGGTTCATATAAGGCACTTGCTGCCGGATTTACATCAATTATGTTTGATGGATCACACTATCCATTTGCAGAAAATTTAGAAAAGACTAAAGAGATTGTTGCTGCATGCCACGCTAAAGGCGTTTCAGTAGAAGCTGAAGTTGGAGCAATCGGTGGAGAAGAAGATGGCGTTATTGGCATGGGAGAAATCGCAGATCCAAAAGAATGTAAAGCAATCTCAGCAACTGGTGTAGATATGTTTGCAGCAGGCATTGGTAATATCCATGGTAAATATCCAGCAAATTGGAAGGGTTTAAATTTTGAAGTTCTTGCAGAAGTTCAAGAAGTTACTGGTGGAGTACCTCTAGTATTACATGGTGGTACTGGAATTCCAGCTGCTATGGTTCAAAAAGCTATTTCACTTGGTGTATCCAAGATTAATGTCAATACAGAACTACAATTGGTATTTGCAGCAGCAACACGTAAATACATTGAAGAAGGCAAAGATTTAGTAGGTAAAGGGTTTGACCCAAGAAAGCTTTTAGCTCCTGGCTATGAAGCAATGAGAAGTATTATTAAAGAAAAAATTGAAGTATTTGGTTCTGCAAATAAAGCATAAGTAGGTGATTATATGCGTGATGAAAGAGTTTATCACGAGTACGCAAATTGGAAAATTGAAAATCATGAATTACTAACATACTTAATTGAAAGCAATTCTGATTTGATTATGCGTTTTAAGCATGTAATCGATGTCATTGATTATTTATACAATAAACTCATTGATGATAAAAATTACAATGATGATGAAGACCACATCTTTGAAACTGGATTTTATTATATGTTTGATCAAATTGAAGAAATTACTGGACTACTCAAAAAATCATATCATAACAATATTCAAAACCTTGAGGAAAGAGCAAGGGATGTTAACTTGTTGTTAAGCACTATTGATTTTCAAAATGAACTTCTAGGTGTAGAAAATTTTGAACAAGTTGACATGGATAAATTGATAGATTTTGAGCAAGACATCATGAAAAAGCTTGAAAACAAAGAAGAAGTTCCAATCTTCATGTTTGAAAAACTAGATGAAATGACATATGAAATGTTTCAAAAACTCAATGTGGAATATTATGCGATTAATGATATATTTTTAGATATTGCAGATGAGCTAGGTATTCTATAAAAATTAAAAGGAATAAAAAAGCGATACGTTCAATTGAACGCGTCGCTTTTTATTTTAGTTAAATCTCAATATTATGCAGGTTCTTCAGAACCACCCATAGGTAGCATATCCATTAATGCATGAAGTCGATCAATTTCAACTTGAGTCGTTGCAGTGAAATCAAACAATGCGACTGCGTGTATTTCGGCAAATAAATCTGTAAGCATTATTTCAATGTCGCCAATCATCAAATCTACATCCCCAACTGTTGAACCGTTAAGAAGTAAAACATCAGCATTCTTTAAGATATCATCACTAACAATCGTAACTATTGAGAAGATGAGTGTTTCATTAAATGTTGTAAGTGTATCATCTAGTGCTAATACTAGAAGTGCCATCGATTGATCGTCACCTAGTAGGTTCCAACTAGCCACAGCTGATAAGTCTACACCATCAATTGCAGCAACAAAATCTTCTTCAAGAGCAACAATATTAACAATAACAGTTGATACTGGAACAAGCAGCACACTAAACATTGTATCTACATCAGCAGGTTCCAGTGTAGATTCCATTGATAATTGAACCATTAATGGAATTCTAACAAGACCTAATAATGTTTGTATAGTTGTTATATCAAGTTCACCCATAACAGCTGTATTATAATTTAATACTTGAACAATTAATGCTTCAACGTCTGCTACGAATAATGGATCACTCAAATCTCCAGGACCATTATTTGCTAAATCATAGAGATCTAAGAACAATTGACCACTCGTTGATAAGAATTCATCAATGACGTTTCCGCCAATGGAGCCAACAACTTGAGCAGCAGCAATGATATTATCATAATCTGCAAGCACTTCATCTATAACCATAGCTGCCATTTCATAATCAAGAGGATCCATTTGTAATGCCATTTGTTCTTTCGCTATACCAGCCAATAGACCTAATAATGTTTCAATTTGTCCATCAGTGAATAAGGCACTTACTGCATCAAACTTAGCACTATTAGCAGTCTTGAAGGTATCGAGATATGTGCCTACATAAACAGCAAGTTCAATAGCTTTTTCAAAATCTACGTCATCATTATCACAGTACCATTCACCATAGTATTGATCAGTGTATTCATCATACCATTCATCATAAGTACATTCACCAGGAGTAACCATGCCATTGACAATTCCCACTACATCAACAACTACGGTTTCATCAACCTCATTCATTAACGTGAATACTAAGTCAAGCATTGTTGAGATTGGAACGAGCATTGCATCAAATGTTGCATCAAAAGTTGTAATATCAATTTCTTGAATCATTAATTCAACCTTCAATGGAACTCTTAATACATTAAATAATGTTTCAATAGAAGCAATATCAAGTTCATTAAACATAGCGGCTTTATAACCAACCATTTGAGCGAGAACAGCTTCAACATCAGCCATAAATAATGGATCATTTAAATCACCAGAACCATCATTAATGAGAGCATAGAGATCTAAGAACATTTGTCCTTCGTTTAATAGGAATTCATCAAATACACTCATGCCTACTGAATGCATAACTGCAGCGGCATCAATAATAGCATCATAATTTGCAAGAACTTCATCGATAACTGCAGATACCATTACAAATTGATCAGGATCCATTTGTGGTTCCATTTGTTCTTTCGCTATACCAGCCAATAGACCTAATAATGTTTCAATTTGTCCATCAGTGAATAAGGCACTTACTGCATCAAACTTAGCACTATTAGCAGTCTTGAAGGTATCGAGATATGTGCCTACATAAACAGCAAGTTCAATAGCTTTTTCAAAATCTACGTCATCATTATCACAGTACCATTCACCATAGTATTGATCAGTGTATTCATCATACCATTCATCATAAGTACATTCACCAGGAGTAACCATGCCATTGACAATTCCCACTACATCAACAACTACGGTTTCATCAACCTCATTCATTAACGTGAATACTAAGTCAAGCATTGTTGAGATTGGAACGAGCATTGCATCAAATGTTGCATCAAAATCAGTAACTTCAATTTCTTCAAGCATTAATTCAATCTTCAATGGAACTCTTAAAATATTTAATAATGTTTCAATAGATGTTACATCTAACTCATTTAGCATTGCTGCTTTATAACCAACAATTTGAGCGAGAACAGCTTCAACATCAGCCATGAAGAATGGATCATTTAAATCACCAGAACCATCATTAATGAGAACATAGAGATCTAAGAACATTTGTCCTTCGTTTAATAGGAATTCACTTACAACATCCATGCCTACAGCATTGACAACGTCAACTGCTGCCATGATTTCTGTGTAATTAGCTAGAACTTCATCTATAACCATAGAAGCCATTGCATATTCATCTGGATCCATTTGTTGTAATAAAGCTTCCTTAACTGAATTACCAAATAAATTAACTAACTCTTCAATTTGGTCATTTTCAGATAGAGCAGCCAAAGTATCAAATTTAGCAGCATTATCAAGTTTGAAGGTATCAAGGTATTTTCCTACATAGACAGCAAGTTCAATAGCTTTTACAAAATCTACGTCATCATTATCACAGTACCATTCACCATAGTATTGTTCAGTGTATTCATCATACCATTCATCATAAGTACATTCACCAGGAGTAACCATACCATCAACAATTGCCATGACATCTTCAACCGTTAGCTGATCAATACCACCAACTAAGGTTAGCGCTAAATCAACTGTTGCATGATCAACTTCACCTAAGAAAGCAGCATAAGGTAGGTAATCTTCAACTGTAGCAACATCAAATGCATCAGCAACAGTGAATAGTAATGTATAAATTCCAGCAAAATCTGCACTTGAAGGTAATGTTGTTACTAAAACATTGACAACTTCATCCTTTAACATGAAGTATTCTTCCATCGTTAGTTCGCCATTTGCCATGAAATTATCTAGTAGACCAACCATTGATGTTGGAACCGTATCATAGATTAAGGTTAAATAGTCAACAACACCTGTTGCAGATTCAATAGCAAGATCTTTTTCAGTAATGAGAAAAGCAAGCAGTTCGGTCATTGTTCCTAGTTCATTTTCACGACGATCGATATCTTCATTAACATACATAATCATTTCGTATATGTTCATGATATTAAATAAGCTCCATAATGGATTTAAGCTCATATAAGAATCTAATAATGT
>CAZVDQ010000004.1:36745-70202 GCA_964625435.1 uncultured Mariniplasma sp. | reverse complement strand
AGGGTCAATTTCGGAGACGATGATCCTTTTTTTTCCCACAAAAGTTGTGGAAAAGTAATGTATGTATCTATGATAAAATGAGATAAAAGGGGAGCAAATAATGCAAAAATTAATTTTGATCGACGGAAACTCCATTATGTTTAGAGCTTATTATGCAACTGCCTATCCTGGTGCGAAATTAATGCAATCTGGACAAGGCGTTTATACAAATGCTCTTTTTGCTTTTGTTGGCATGTTTGAAAAAATAATTACTGAGCAAACATCCTATGCACTTGTTGCATTTGATACAAAAGAACCAACAAAAAGACACATTGCTTATAAGGATTATAAAGCTGGACGGGTTAAAATGCCAGAAGAACTCGGGATGCAAATTCCTTTGATATATGATTATATTAAACTAAGCGGTGTAAAACTCTATAGTAAACCAGGCTATGAAGCAGATGATATTATTGGCACACTGGCCAAACAAGCAAGTAAACAAGGTTTTCAAGTTGAAGTATTTTCTAGTGATAAAGATCTACTGCAATTAGTAGATGAAAATATAACTGTTAATTTATTAAAAAAAGGGATGAAAGAAGTTCATCGTTTTGATCCTAAAACACTTTTTGAAACGTATGGGTTATCCCATGAACAAATGATTGATTTAAAGGCTTTGATGGGGGACCAATCAGACAATATTCCAGGAATTCCTGGAGTTGGCGAAAAAACTGCAATAAAATTATTACAGGAATATCAATCGTTAGAAAATGTTTATGCACATAAAAATGAAATCAAAGGAAAATTAGGTGAAAACATTATAGAATTTGAGCATCTTGCCAAATTGAGCAAAGAACTTGTTACCATTGAGCTTGATGCTGATATTGATTGTCAGGTCAAAGATTTAGCAAGAGATGAAGTTAAACAAAATGAACTGATGTCTTTTTTCCAATCTTATGATCTACATATGTTTGTAAAAAAAATGGAATTGCCAACAACCCAACATGAAAATTGGGAATATCAAGCAATTGGTGACGAGCATGAACTAGGAAAGATTTTAAAACCAGGATTAGCACTTCACTTTGAACTTTCTGATTATAACTATCATAAAGCTGAGTTATGGGGTGTTGGTATTTCTAATGGAAAAAATCATTATTTCCTACCGCCAGAGTTCGCGTTAACATCCATAAATTTTCAAATGTATCTAGCTGATGAAAAAATTACTAAGTTTGTCTATGATTATAAAGCAGTAAAAGTCTTCCTTTTATGGAATCACCTCGAAATAAATCATGTTATTTTTGATTTGTTATTAGCAGCATACCTGATCAATTCACATCTAGGAAAGGAAGAATTTAAAAGAATCGTTTCGGCATTTGAATATGAAGATATTTTATATGACGATGTTGTCTATGGTAAAGGTGCTAAAAAAGGTTTACCTGAAAAGGAAATATATGAAAGACATATCGTTAGTAAAGCAAAAGCCATCTTTGAATTAAGAACTCCACTTTTAGAACAACTTAAAGCTCAGGAACAAATTCATTTACTCTATGAATTAGAAATACCTCTTTCAGAGGTACTAGCTGAAATGGAATTTACAGGATTATATGTTGATCGAGACGAATTAGAAATTCAAGATAAGGATTTATCATCTCGGATCGAATATATTGAAAAAGAGATTATTGAATTGGCGGGTGAAGATTTTAATGTATCTAGTCCGAAACAACTCGGAAAAATTCTTTTCGAAAGATTAGGACTTCCTTATGGTAAAAAAACAAAAACAGGATATTCTACAAATGTTGAAGTTCTAACAAAACTTCATGGAAAGCATCCAATTATAGATTACATTATGGAATATCGTCAACTAACAAAACTTCATTCAACTTACATTATTGGTGTTAAACAAAATATTTTTGAAGATGGAAAAGTACATACCATCTATATGCAAGCTTTAACAACGACAGGTCGTTTGTCCTCATTAGATCCAAATCTTCAAAATATTCCAATTCGCACTGAAGAAGGAAGAAAAATTAGAAAGTTATTTAAAGCATCTAATGATGATTATTTATTAGGCGCTGACTATTCTCAAATTGAACTCCGTGTACTTGCAGATATAGCAAATGTGAAATCATTGATTGAAGCGTTTAATCAAAACCAAGATATACACACGAAGACCGCTCAGGACGTGTTTCATGTAAGAGAGGTTACCTCTGAACAAAGAAGAGCAGCAAAAGCCGTAAACTTTGGTATTATATATGGCATTGGAGCATGGAGCTTAAGCGAAGATATACACGTTTCACCTAAACAAGCTCAAGCATTCATTGATCAATATTTATCCATATATCCTGAGATCAAGGATTATATGGAAAATATTATTATCTTTGCTAAGGAACACGAATACGTTGAAACAATTATGAAGCGTAGAAGATATATCCCAGAATTAAAATCTTCAGTCTTTATGCAACGTGCTTTTGGTGAAAGAACAGCACTTAATGCTCCCATTCAGGGAAGTGCAGCAGATATTTTGAAAAAAGCAATGGTGGATTTGTATTATTACTTAAAGAAAAACAAGAAGAAATCAAAAATTTTATTACAAGTGCACGATGAATTAATTCTTGAAGTACCAAAAGAAGAGCTCGAAGAAATGAAAGAAATCGTACCACAGATGATGAGTCAAGCGATGAAGCTTAAGGTAGAACTTGAAACTTCATGTGATGTCGGTAAAACCTGGTACGATCTCAAATAGGAGAAAACGAAATGCCAGAACTTCCTGAGGTGGAAACAGTAAGAGTTACATTAGAAAAAGAAATTAGAAATGAAATCATTATAGATGTTGAATCACACTACAGTAAAATTATCACCAATGATTTGGATTGGTTTCTAAGAGAAATCAAAAATCAATCAATAGAACGTATTGATCGCATGGGTAAGTATCTTATCTTTATCTTGAATCAATATGTCATGATTATTCATTTGCGTATGGAAGGTAAGTTTTACATTAAATCAAACGAACCATTATTGAAACATGAACATATTGTTTTTAATTTTAAAAGCGGAAGAAATTTAAGATATCATGATGTAAGAAAATTTGGAACAATCACATTAATTGACAAAAAAATATATCTTGATGTATATCCACTTAACGTCTTAGGTAAGGAACCAAAGGATATAAATCTCAGCATATTTTATGAGTTGCTCAAAAGACGAAGAATAACGATTAAACAAGCTTTACTGGATCAGCATCTCATATCTGGTTTAGGTAATATATACGTCGATGAGACTCTGTTTATAAGTAAGATTCATCCAACTAGAATAACATCTTCAATTACATTAGAAGAAGCAAAACTCATCGTAGATTCAGCAACCAAGGTTTTAGAAAAGGCGACTGAATTAGGTGGAACAACCATTAGATCATACACATCTAGTTTAGGCGTACATGGAAGATTTCAAAACGAACTGAATGTCCATATGAAAAAGGGTGAGCCTTGCCCAATATGTGGAACAGAAATTATAAAAATGAAAGTCGGAGGACGGGGAACATATGTCTGTCCAAAATGTCAACACTAATCCAATTATCATCGGTTTAACTGGAGGTATCGCAAGTGGTAAGTCTACTGCTTCCGGTTATTTTAGTGAACTTAATATACCAGTAATTGATAGTGATCTCATCGTTAAAAAACTTTGGGAATCAAATCATGAAATGATGAAAAAAGTAGAAACTTATTTTGGTTTTCAAGTGAGAAATTATGAGGACCGAAAAAAATTAAGTCATCTTATTTTTCATGAGATGAAGAAAAGAGAAGCCTTAAATAAGATTGTTCATCCTTATGTATTTGATACAATTGAAGAAATCAAAAAGACATATAAAAATCAGGAATTTATTGTCATTGATATGCCCTTGCTTATTGAAGTTGGATATCAAAAGTTATGTGATTATGTTTTGGTTGTATATGTTAATCAAGAAACTCAAATTGAAAGATTAATGGTACGAGATCAAATAGATAGATCTGAAGCATTAACAAAGATTAGATCTCAATTACTTTTAGAAGAAAAAATTAAACATGCAGATCATATTTTGGACAACAATGAATCAAAAGAAAACCTATATGAACAAATCAATGCTTTTTTAAGGGGTATAAAAAATGAAAAACAGTAGCACATTTATTATTCAAAGTCAATCTGATTTAAGTGCTGCTGATTTTAAAGTTTTAGCATTGTTATATCAGCCGTTGATGGGTTTAGAAGGAGAATCTTTATATAATACCTTCTACCAGTTAATCAATAAAACAGGACGAAACAGTTATTCTCATACTGAACTTTTCGACTTATTAAATTTGAAACAGCAAGAGTTTCTTAAGATTAGAAATAAATTAGAAGCCTTGAATCTATTAACTGTTTATCAAAAAGAAGACTATTATTTATACTTTATGAAGGCTCCTTTGACTGCTAAACAATTTTTAGTTGATACAGTTTTTGGTAGTTATTTACAATCAGAAATTGGTGAAAAGAATATGAACCTTTTGACATTACTCTTTAAAATGGATGTTGTTGATAAAGAAGGGTTTGATAATATCACTAAATCATTTGATACACTTTATGAATTTAAGAGTCTGAACTTGCTCAATGTCTCACATGCACTGCAGGGGAGACAACAAAACGGAGGTAGTCTACTCAACTTTAAATTTAATTATGAAGCCTTTGTTGATCATCTACCTGAACGTTTAAAGAATTCTCAACTCTTAAACGAAAAATTCAAAGAACAGGTGAATAAAATCGCGTTTGTTTATCAATATGATGTTGCTGATATGGTTGCTATTTACGAAAACGCAGCAAAATCAAGACAAAATGTTAATTTTGCTCAACTCAATATGAAGGCTAAACTTTATTATGATCAAAAACATCAATCATTGACCATTAAACAAAAAGATATGCCTATTACAAGCTTAATTGATCAAGTTGCTCCACAAGTAATCATTCAGAAATATGCGAAAACTGATCAACAAGGAATTGCATTATCAACTGCTTCTCAGCTTTTAGAACGAAATGCTGTTGAACCGGGAATCATCAATGTTATTCTTATGCTTGTTTTAAAACATAAAGATGGTGTTCTACCAAATATTAACTATATGGAAAAAGTATTACATGATTGGTTGAATAAAGGTGTTCAGACAACGGAAGATGCACTCAGCTATTCAACAAATCTTGAAACACAATATCAAAAGAAGAAAAAGGTCCAAAAAGTCACCGAGCCTGATTGGATGGATGATTATATTAAAGACCTAGCGAAATTGGAGGGATAATAATGACTCTAGATGAGATGAGAAAAGTTGTTTCTAGTGATCCTGAAACAAAGAATTTGAGTTTACTTGATATTGACATCTATAAGGTGTATCAATATATTTTGAGTCGTGATGAGCATTTTGTTAATGATGGCTATCAGCCAGTTCTAAAAACGGATCCTTATATTGAAATTGTTTATCGTCCTACAAAAGAAAAAGCTGAAGAACTCAGAAGAAAAAAAATTAGAGAGCACTTGAAATTTTATGATAGTGAAATCTATATTCAAAATGCAAGTTTGTCAACTTTTGATGTTTTCAATGACGAAAGAGAAAAAGCATATAAACTTGCATCAGATTTTGTAGAAAACTATAGAAGAGATAGATACATTAAAGGATTATACATCTTTGGTAAATATGCAACGGGAAAGAGTTATCTATTATCAGCTATCGCTCAAGCACTTGCTGAAAAAAATGTTACTGTCTTATTTGTCTATATGCCTGATCTGGTCAGAAGTATTAGACAAGGTATGAATGAAGGTAATCTAGAACAAAGGATTAATCAATTGAAACAAGCAGATGTTTTGATGATGGATGATATGGGTGGAGAAAATATGTCACCATGGTTTAGAGATGAAATCTTAGTACCTGTGATGCAATACCGTCTTTCTGCACAACTTCCCGTCTTTATGACTTCTAATTTTCAGTATGTTCAACTTGTTGAAGCTTTGACTGTGAACAAAGATGAAATGAATAGAGTGAAGGCAGCAAGACTAATTCAAAGGCTCAAAGATCTCATGACTTATGTAAAACTAACAGCTGATCAATATAAAGAATAAAATCACTTGAATTTTGCGATACAAGTGATATAATGTAGATAACACGAAGAAAAGGATATGGTTTAAATCAAACCTAGCGACGCAGGAAGGTGAAAGCTGCGAAAGATTTGAATTACTCCCTTGGAGTGGCTATAAAATAGTCCGGGTCATGCCGTTATCCATAGGCTAAGTGCTAGCAATGCTAGAACTAAGGTGGTACCGCGAATTTTCGTCCTTAGATTTTTCTAAGGACTTTTTTATTTAAAAGGAGAGATAAAAATGATTCAAATTACATTTCCAGATGGTAGTAACAAACAATTTAATAAAGGAATTACACCCCTTGAAATTGCTGAAGGTATTTCTATGAGTCTTGCTAAAAAAGCAATCGCTGCAGTTTTTAATAGTGACTATGTTGAATTATCTAGAGCATTGTTAGAAGATGGAACTTTAGAGTTATTGACTGATAAAGATAAAAGAATTGTTGAAGTTCTTAATCACAGTACGGCACATTTGATGGCACAAGCAATTACTCACCTTTATCCAGGTGTGGCTTTTGGCGTTGGACCTGCAATCGATGAAGGTTTCTACTATGATGTTGATTTTGGTGATATCAAAGTAAGTGATGAAGATTTAGAAACAATTGAAAAAGAAATGATGAGAATGTCAGAAGCTGATTTGAAAATTGAAAGAAAAGAAATCAGTTACAAAGAAGCGAAAAAAATATTTGCAAAAGACCCGTACAAGTTGGAATTAATCGAAGAACATAAAGAAGCTGGATTAACTGTTTATTCTCAAGGTGATTTTACTGACTTGTGTCGTGGTGGGCATGTTCCTAGCACGAAATATATCAAAAACTTTAAACTTTTATCGTTAGCTGGAGCTTATTGGCGGGGTGATTCGAAAAATAAAATGCTAGTTCGTGTTTACGGAACGAGCTTCACGACTAAAAAAGATTTAGATGCTTATCTGGTTTTACTCGAAGAAAGAAAACTAAGAGATCATCGTAAAATAGGAAAAGAATTAGATTTATTTATGTTGAGTAAAGAAGCTGGAGCTGGTCTTCCTTTCTGGTTATATAAAGGAGCTACAATCAGACGTGTTATTGAACGATATATTACTGATAAGGAGTTAGACTTAGGTTATATGCATGTCTATACGCCCATTCTTGCTGATGCAGAATTATATAAAACATCAGGACATTGGGATCATTATCAGGATAGCATGTTTCCACCAATGGATATGGGTGATGGAGAATTATTAGTGATTAGACCTATGAATTGTCCACATCATATGTTGATTTATAAAAACGATGTACATAGCTATCGTGAATTACCTTTGAGAATTGCTGAACTTGGAATGATGCATCGTTATGAAAAGAGTGGTGCTTTATCTGGACTTCAACGCGTTAGAGAAATGACATTAAATGATGCACATATTTTTGTTCGCCCGGATCAGATCAAAGACGAGTTTAAAAGAACAATGGAATTATTATTCGCTGTTTACGAAGACTTTAATATTACCGATTATGAATTTAGAGTGAGCTACCGAGATCCAAAAGATACTGAAAAATATTTTTCAAATGATGAAATATGGAATAAAGCAGAAAAAATGCTTAAGGAAGCCATGGATGAACTTGACCTAGATTATTATGAAGCTATCGGTGAAGCTGCTTTTTATGGTCCTAAACTTGATGTACAAGTTAAAACAGCGATGGGTAATTCTGAAACCTTATCAACGATTCAATTAGATTTCTTATTACCTGAAAGATTTGAACTGACATATGTTGGTGAAGATGGGAAGAATATTTATAGACCTGTTGTCATCCATAGAGGTATCGTTTCTACAATGGAAAGATTTGTTGCTTATTTGATTGAAGAATATAAAGGAGCATTCCCTTTCTGGTTAGCACCTGTACAAGTTAAGGTCTTACCGGTCAATGTTGAACTACATCATCAATATGTGAATGATGTTCATGAAGCACTAAAAATCATGGGCTTTAGAGTGGAAAGTGATTTAAGAGAAGAAAAGTTAGGATATAAAATTAGAGAGGTTCAGACTTTAAAAATACCTTATTCATTAGTATTAGGTGATAGGGAAAAAGATGAAGGACTAGTAACCTATAGAGCTTATAATTCACAAAAACAAATCACAGTATCTTTAGAGGAATTCATCGAATTAATCTCTAAAGAAAGCCAGAATAAATCAAGATAAACTTAAGTCATGGTGCGATATTTTTGTTGTACCATGATTTTAATGTGCATTAATAAAGCAAAAGAAAAAATTTAGAATAATATATAATAATTTATGTTGCATTAAAAATAATTTATGGTATAATTATTCTGTCAGATTAATCTGATAATATACATTACGTGTTGAAAATTTGAAATGAGGGAGACATTATGACGGATTTAATTATTATATTTTCAATAATATTTATCATTTCTCTATTTTCGCTTATTATGTCTACTACACAAAAAAAACAACGAAAAACAAACAAGAAACCTTTTGGATCGATTTTTCCAAAAGATGCCCATAATCAAACAGACGAGAAGAAAGTAAAGAAAATAGATGAGGCTTATGGGGATACTGAAGATATCTGGGCTAAATTTGATCAAGAAGAAAAAGAGCGTGATGATAAGGAGATTAATAAATGATTTATTTGAATTTTGGAATTTTTATCGGAATACCGATATTGCTTATTATTTATATGATTGTACTAAGTATTAAAAGCAAGAAAATAGCGAGAGAGTAAACAATTGATAAATAATGAAAAAAATACAAATTTAAGATCATCTTTTGATGATTGAAAGAAGGAAAAATATGTTAGAAGTGAAAAATGCAAGAATGCTTTACGGTGACTTAGTTGCTGTGGACCATTTAAGTTTTACGATTGCACCGGGAGCTATTTTTGGTCTACTTGGAACGAATGGTGCAGGAAAAACAACAACATTTAGAATGATTATGGGTTTACTTGAACCTACAGAAGGTGAGATTCTTTATAATGGGAAAAAAGTAGGATACCATAACGTCAATGAAATCGGGTATATGATTGAAGAGAGATCCCTATTAACTAAAATATCGGTTAAAGAATTGATGCTTTATTTTGGACAACTAAAAGATATGGAACCAAAAGTGATTCTAGAACGATTAGATTATTGGTTAGATCGCTTTGCTATCAGTGAGTATAAGAATAAGAAGATTAAAGAACTATCTAAAGGTAATCAACAAAAAATACAATTCATATCTGCAATCATCAATAATCCAAAACTTTTGGTATTAGATGAACCATTTAGTGGCTTAGATCCAATTAATATGGAACTTTTCATTGAGGTAATTCGTGATTTTCAGAAACAAGGTTCTATGGTCGTTTTTTCATCACACCAACTAGATTATGTTGAATCATTTTGTGAAGAGCTTGTTGTTTTGGAAAAAGGGAAAGCGATTATTGAAGGTAGAATTGATCAAGTCAAAAAGGATTATAAAAAACAAAATATTAGAATTATCGGAGATGTGGATGTTGAAGCTCTAAGAAAAATTCCGGGAGTTTTTAAGGTAATCGAAAATTCTAATGAAATTATTGCAAAAATTGAAAACGAAGAAGTTGCATCTAAAGTATTCGAATATATAAGAACTTGTAAGCATATAACTAAGTATGATGTGGAACAAGCAACATTAAGTGAAATTTTCATTGCAAAGGTAGGTCATAGCCATGAAGAAGTTTAAATTTCTTGTTAAGTATGGTCTAAAAAAAAGAATATGTAGAAAAGCATTCTTAATCGCAAACATAGTTATTGCAGTATTAATGATTGCTATTATCAATATACCTTCCATCATTAGTTTATTTGGCGGAGGTACAGAAGAAGATCAACAAGTTTATATTAATGTGATTAATGAAACATCTGAAACAGGTCTCGTAAGTGACTATGCAACTTTACTCAATCAACCATATGATGGTAATGAGTATTATGTTTTAACACCCATGACAATCAATGATTTTGATGAAGATGAATTTTGGCTAAATGAAGATGTAGATATAACTATTAGTATATCTGGAGCTGTAGCTAATCCTACAATCACCTTATATAGTAAAACACCAGCAATGAATAATTATTTAGCATCACAACTTGAAATACAACTCATTAATTATCAGATTATCAATTATCAACCACCTGTAATAAATACGGTGTTTGCACCTGATTATGAAGATCCCGACCGTGGAGCAATGCTGAGCTCTTTGACGAGCTTACTTGTTTTGCCTATGTTTATTCTTATTATCATGGCTACACAATTTGTAGGTGTTGATATTATTGAAGAAAAATCTACAAAAGCAATTGAAACGATTATTGCAAGTGTTCCATCAAAAATGCACTTCATATCGAAAATTACTGCTAGTATTCTCTTTGTTATTGTACAAGGAGCCTTAACAATTGTTTATGTGACGATTGCATCACTCATTGGTAAGTTAGGTTCAGCTTCAAGTGCAGTTACCTTACCGGCGGGAACAACCTCTTTATTATCATATTTATCAGATATTATTCCTAATTGGCCAATTGTACTTATCTTTTCATTACTGTTTATGATTGTTGGAACATTATTCTATTTAGTTATTGCAGCGTTATTTGCATCAATGGCAGTTACACAAGAAGATTATCAACAATTTCAAACACCTTTGATGTTGATGCTTTTAGCAGCATTCTATATTGGTATATTTGCACCAATCGCAGGCGGTTATACATTTATGAAGGTTATGGCATTTATTCCGATATTTACTCCAATATTGGCACCCATCGCTTTTGCATCAGGATTAATGAGTGTCGGAGAAGCAATTATCGCATTGGTTTCAGTATCTATATTCTTTGTTCTTGCACTTTATTTGGTTGCTCCAGTTTATCGAGTTGCAATTCTAAGTTACGATCAGACTAAATTTGTAGCAAGAGTTAAAAACTATTTTAAAAAGGCTTTTCCAAAAAGTAAAAAAGCAGAAAAAAGTTAAGAATATTTAAAATGTTAACAATATTGATAGAGTAATTCATAATCTTTTCAATATAGAGTAAAAGAGTTTCATATTTGACTTGAATCATGTAGAATGAGGATAATCCCTTTGGGAGTCCTCTTTTTAATTAGTCGAAAGGAAGTGATTTGATGAAAAATAAAATAATAATATCATTTTTCTTGAGTCTCTTTGGTGTCAGCGCAGTTACTCAACCTATTCATTCGATATCTGACTTTGTAACAGGGGCTACGCAAATAGCGTTAAATGAAAATACTGATCAAATTGCAGGTGCATCAACTGATGCAAATGGAAATTATATAGAAAACCCTTCTTCAAATGGAATCACAGTAACAACCCCTGAAGGAGATATTATCGCTGGAACTTCAGTTATTGGTACAACAGAACCAGGAACAACAACAACACCTGGAACAAGTACTGATATTATAACCGGAGCATCCATACCTACAGAACCATCAACACCAACCACTCCAATATCCGGATCAACAGGTGACATCACTGCGGGAGCATCTACTACTGAACCATCAACACCATCAACACCGATATCTGGATCAACAGGTGATCTAACTGCAGGAGCATCTACAACTACTGAACCATCGACACCTTCCACAGGAGATACTAGTGATTTAACCGCAGGAGCTTCAACACCATATAATGAAAATGACGACGCATATGAAGATGAACATGATGACGCATATGAAGATGAACATGAAGATGCATATGAAGATGAACATGATGAATATATTAATGTCTCACTTAATCATAAGGATCATGATGAACACGAAGATGATGAGCATGAAGATGATGAGTATGATGATTAATTACTAAAAATAAAAAAAGGGACTTTCGGAAGTCCCTTTTGTTTTATACGAGATGGTTTTCTTTTAAGTATTGCTCAACTTGTTTTAAATGTTCTGGATTGTCTGATTCAATACGAATTTTAAAAGTTGAATCCTTTGATAAACCGATACTCATGATTGCCATGATTGATTTTGCATCAGCAACAAAATCCTTGTAAATCAAATAAACCGAAAAAGGTAAGCTTGAAACGTATCTAACGAAATTTGTTGCAGGTCTAGCATGTAAACCCTGTTCAGCGATTAAAACAAATTCTTTTTCCATGTTAAATCCTCCATGCGCACGGCATAAATGATATTATACCTTCAACATTTATTTTATCACAAAATGCTCAATTGATATTCTATAATAACTTATTCAATGTCTAGAATCATGTTTAAATAAGGTTCATTTTTAATTATCTTATTTATTTTGAGTGAATTTTTTTGAACAAAAGCGATAGGTATAGCTAATGATTTGATATGAGTTTTTAAATAGTCATAATCAAAGCTCATGATTAAATCACCTTGATTAACCCGCTGATTGAGCTCCACATATGATTTTATACCTTTACCTTTTAGTTCTACTGAACCAAGACCGAGATGGATTAGAACTTGAATGCCTGATTCATGCTTGATTGCAATAACATGATTTGTTGAGAATATATGTGAAATCACACCGTCTATAGGTGAGTAGAGTTGATTATCAGTAAGAAAAATGACAAATCCCTTTCCTACCATATATAAAGAAAAGGTATCATCTGGTGTTAAAGAAATGTCTTCGTGTTTTCCTAATATTGGAGCTTTATAGTTTATGATCATAAAGTTTCCTTTCAAAAATACATCTATAACTATTATAAATGAGATTTATTAAAAATAAATAAATGTTTTCAAATTAACATTTAACGAGCATTTCGAATGTGTTTTTGTTATAATGGTTTTGAGGTGAGTCAAGATGACATATGATGATTTAAAAAGTAGAATTGAAGAAATCATTGACCCAGGTTTTAATAAGCCATTTAAAGAAGTAAATGGAATTAAAAAATTGGTTGTTGGACCAACTGGAGTCGCAGAGTTAGAAATTTATTTAAAGGATAGAGTGAAATATGAACAACAAGTTAAAATTCAAATTATTAGACTTGTAAAAATTGAACTTGGATTCCCAGGAATAAAAATTGATTTTTTCGAATCTGAATTCGTACCAAAGGGTGAAAAAGTAATAAAGTATTTGGCTGTAGCTTCAGGTAAAGGTGGCGTAGGGAAATCTACTGTTGCTGTAAACTTAGCTGCTGCGATGATTAGACAAGGTAAAAAAGTTGCAATTATCGATGCTGACATTTATGGAGCGAGCATTCCTTATGTGCTCAATTTAGATGTTAAACCTTTAAAAGCAACGGCAGATGAAAAGATGATTCCATTATCAAAAGATGGTATTGAAGTCATATCAACAGAATTTTTTATGCCACCTGAAAAGCCTGTAATGTGGCGTGGACCAATGCTAGGTAAGCTTTTAACACACTTTTTCAATGGTGTTGAGTGGCATGAAGGTACTGATTTAATAATTATTGATTTGCCACCAGGAACCGGTGATGTTGCCTTAGATATTAAAACCTATGTTCCCCTAAGTAAAGTAATTGTTGTTACTACACCACATGCTAATGCATCAAGTATTGCTATTAAAGCTGGTCTAGGAGCACAACAACTTGGTCATGAAGTGATTGGTGTTGTTGAAAATATGAGTTACTATTTGAATACTTGTAACAATAAACGCGAATATATCTTTGGTTTTGGTGGTGGAGAAAATGTTGCTAAGAAATTAGGAACAACGCTTTTAGGACAAATTCCAATCGGTCAACCAATCAGTGGTGAATATATGTTTACTGGCAATGAAGAAGCTGGAAAAATCTATAATGATATTGCAGTTAAATTGATTAATGAATTAGATTTATAATATCGAAACAATAAAATCCCCATTTAAAATGTACCCTATAAAACGGACTCTTTGAAAAAAGACCCGAGCTATAGGGTTTTTACTTTATAATAGAGATAATAGGAAGCTGGTGATGAAATGGGATTATATTATTTCACAGAGGAACAAGTCGTAGAATTATCAAAAATTATCTCATCGGGAAGTCCTCGATATCGCCCTTTCTTTTCCGATAAATTTATAAATTTAATCCCAAATACTGTAAAAAAACTATAAAATATGAAAAATGCTCGGGATAATTATTAAAAAATCTTTTTTTTAAAGGGTTTATATAGAATAGTTTTAAAGATGTTTTACAAAGAATACTAATAACATAAATTATTATCAACATTAAGGAGAATATATATTCAGACAGGAGTAGCAATTATGGATTCTAAAATGATGGTCTATATCTTGAAACGACTTTTACTTGCGATAGTCACCATATGGCTGATAGTCACTATCACTTTTTTTGCTATGAAAGCTATACCAGGCGGACCATTTTTAAGTGAAAAGGCTGTTACTCAAGAAGTTACTGATGCTTTAAATGCAAAATACGGTTTGGATCAACCTCTTATGACTCAATACTTCACTTATTTAAAGGGTATTCTTCAATTTGATTTCGGCCCATCTTTGAAAAGCCGTGGTAGAGATGTTATTGACATCATCTCTGAGGGGTTTAAAGTTTCGGGTAAATTAGGCATTATTGCTGCAGGTTTTGCTATTGGATTTGGAGTTACTTTTGGATCAATTGCTGCAATAAAGCGAAATAAACTGATAGATAATACAATTATGGTTACTACAACTGCTTTCGTTGCGATGCCTTCATTTGTTATCGGATCATTCTTACTCATAATGTTTTGTGTTTATTGGCAGATATTTCCTGCCAATGGTAGTTTACCAGGAGGTATGGTTTTACCAACAATAGCACTAGCATTATATCCAATGGCCTATATCACTAGATTGACAAGATCAAGTATGCTGGATGTTTTACAACAGGATTACATTCGCACCGCTAGATCAAAAGGAGTATCCAATTTCTTATTGATTTTCAAGCACTCTTTAAAGAATGCACTTATTCCTGTTATTACCTATATAGGACCAATGATTGCATATATATTGACAGGTAGCTTTGTAGTTGAAAAAATATTTTCAGTTCCAGGATTAGGACGAGCCTTTATCACTGCTATTACGAATCGAGATTACCCACTAATTATGGGTACTACCATTTTCTTAGCTACGATGGTTGTCTTGATGAATTTGGTATCTGACATATTATACAAAGTGGTTGACCCTAGAATTGACTTTAGTTAAATGAATATGATGAGGAAATCAAAATGAAAAATAACAAACTTGATAAAAAAGTAAAATTATATAATAAACCATTTTCTTTTCATGTTAATGTGGAAAGTTTTATTCCTGCGACATCTGAAGAAAAACTTCAACAGGTTCTCTTAAGAGAGAGCACCAGTTTTTGGAAAGATGGTTTAAAACGATTATGGAAGAATAAAGTGGCTATGACATGTGTGTTTGTCATATCCATAATTATCATTGCTATTATTTTTCTACCTTTGATGTGGCCTTATTCCTATGAGGATCAACTTGGTGTTTCACAGGGACAGTCAGTTGATCCGAGTTTTTCTAATTTAAAACCCTTTGAGTATGGGGAAACAGAGCTCAGTATTATAGCAGATGGAGGACATTTGTTCCCACATATTTTTGGAACGGATTCAGCTGGAAGAGATTACTTTATTCGTGTTATTTATGGTGCTAGAGTTTCTTTAGCTGTAGGGTTTTTCGCCAGTCTCATTGTCCTGATTATAGGAACATTATATGGATCTATTGCAGGATATATAGGAGGCAAACTTGATTTATTCATGATGCGTATCGTTGATATCATCTATTCACTTCCGGATATGCTTATCATCATTTTGCTTTCGGTAGTACTTAACCAGTTATTCAAAGAGACATTGGCCAATTCTGTGTTTGCCTCTCTAGGGGCGAATATGATCAGCATATTTGTTGTATTTGGTTTGCTCTATTGGGTAAGTATGGCAAGATTAATTAGAGGACAGATATTATCTCTTAAAGAACAAGATTATGTTTTAGCTGCACGTTCTATTGGTGCATCTCATGGACGTATAATTAGAAAGCATTTATTACCAAATTCAATTAGTGTGATTATCATATCGACTGCTCTTCAAATTCCAAGCGCGATTTTTACAGAAAGCTTCCTTAGCTTCTTAGGACTTGGAGTTTCAGCACCTATGCCATCATTAGGTTCTCTTGCAAGTGCAGCACTCAGTGGTGTATATAGTTATACTTACCGCTTGATTATTCCTGCTGTATTTATCAGCTTAATTGTGTTATCACTCAATTTGCTTGGCGATGGTCTGCGCGATGCGTTTGATCCAAAAATGAAAGTTTAGGTGATGATATGAGTATACTAGAAGTTCGAAATTTAAAAACATCATTCTTAACTGAATCGGGTGAAGTAAAAGCTGTTGATGGTATTTCTTTCGATGTTGAAAAAGGTGGAGTATTGGGTATTGTAGGTGAATCCGGTAGTGGTAAGAGTGTTACAGCATATTCACTCATGCAGATTCTTTCCAATCCCGGAAAAATTGTTTCAGGAAGCATTAAATTCAATGGTGAAGAATTGGTTAATGCTGATAAAAAAACACTTCGAAATATACGGGGAAGTAAAATAAGCATGATTTTTCAAGATCCGATGACAAGTCTTAATCCGGTTTTTACAATCGGAAACCAACTTATTGAAGCTATTAGATTACACACCTCAAGAAATAAAGCACAGGCCAAAGAACGTGCAATTGAAATGATTAGACTGGTCGGTATTAATGAGCCTGAAAAAAGATTGAAACAATATCCACATGAGCTCTCCGGTGGCATGAGACAACGAATCATGATTGCCATAGCGTTAGCTTGTGAACCTGATATCTTAATTGCTGATGAACCTACAACTGCACTAGATGTAACCATACAAGCTCAAATTTTGGAGCTCATGCAAAAACTTCAAAAAGAATTTGGTATGGCAATCATTATGGTAACCCATGATTTAGGTGTAATTGTGTCTATGTGCGATGAAGTGATTGTCATGTATGGAGGGAAAGTTTGCGAAAAGGGAACTGTTGATGAAATATTCTACAATCCAAAGCACGAATATACAAAAGGTTTATTACGTTCTATCCCATATGGATCTAAAGCTTCTGGCCGTTTGATACCAATTGAAGGATCTCCCGTGGACATGCTCAGTATGCCAAAAGGATGCGCATTTGCTCCACGTTGTAGCAAAGCCATGAAAATTTGTTTAGAAAGCCAATGTGGAATGATACATATCACAGAGCATCACAGTGCTGCTTGTTGGATAAACATTAAAGAGGCAATTGAAAAAAAAGAGATTTTGACAGATGAAGAATATGAAGAAATCAAAAACTGACCTTTTGAGAATTGGAGGTGCTGATTATGAGCGAAAGTAAGCAAAAAGAAGTTTTGGTTGAAGTCATTGGATTGAAACAGTATTTTGATATTCAAACAGGCTTATTAAAATCCAAAAAACTTAGGGCAGTAGACGGCATTTCCTTTAAAATTAATAAAGGAGAAACTTTGGGTTTAGTTGGAGAATCTGGCTGTGGAAAAACTACTGCTGGTAGATCCTTATTACATCTTTATGAACCAACTGCTGGTCAGATTTTTTTCAACGGAAAAGAAATCAAGACAAAAGAAGAAATAGAGAATTTCAGACAGAATGCATCGATGGTGTTTCAAGATCCTTATTCATCTTTAAATCCGAGAATGACTGTAGGAGATATTATTGGAGAACCATTAGATGTTCATCATTTATATACAACAAGAGAAGAACGAAGTGCACGTATTAGTGAATTGATGGAAACTGTTGGTTTGTCCAGTGAGCACGCTACGAGATATGCACATGAATTCAGTGGAGGGCAACGTCAACGAGTTGGAATTGCTAGAGCATTAGCAGTGAGTCCGCAATTGATCGTTTGCGATGAGCCTGTATCAGCTTTAGATGTTTCCATTCAAGCCCAGATCATCAATATGTTTGAAGATCTACAAGAAAAACTTGGCCTTACATATTTATTTATTGCACATGATTTATTGGTTGTAAGACATATCAGCGATAAAATCGCTGTGATGTATCTTGGTGAACTTGTTGAAACTGCCTACACTAAAGATATATTTGATTCACCCTTGCACCCTTATACAAGATCATTGATATCTGCTGTACCTTCTCCAGATCCGAAAACTGCTAGAAAATCCAAGAGAATTGTTTTGACCGGTGATGTTCCAAGTCCATTGGCAAAACCAAGTGGATGTCCATTTAGAACAAGATGTCCACAAGCTTTTGAAAGATGTGTTTCTGAAAAGCCAGAATTAAGAGAAGTAAAGAAAAATCATTTTGCAAGTTGTCATTTATTAGATGATTTATAAGCTTTGTGTCTGTATATCAGTTACGATTTACAAATGTTGAGCTTTTAAATAAAAAAAAAGGAGAGAGAAAAAATGAAAAAAATTGGTTTACTATTTTTATCACTAGTATTTGTTTTGGCACTGTTTGGGTGCAGCAAACCTACTAGCGAGTCAGCTAAAGATGTTGATAATTCCACAGCAACAGTATATTCAATGGATTTATCGGATATCGCAGGTTACGAAACTTTTGTTGTAACTAATGGAACTTGGGCTCAAA
This sequence comes from uncultured Mariniplasma sp., assembly GCA_964625435.1. GTDB lineage: Bacteria > Bacillota_I > Bacilli_A > Acholeplasmatales > Acholeplasmataceae > Peloplasma. The sequence goes on along the minus strand of CAZVDQ010000004.1, from coordinate 51,596 downwards.
CCTATGATATAATCATCGGTTTGTCAAGAGTTGAAACTGACATTGTTAAGAGAACTGCATTATATCATGCAGCTGAGGATTTATTGATGTCGACTGGAGCAGTTGTTCCTATATACTATTATACGGACATCTATATGATGGATGCTAATCTTGAAGGCTTCTTTTCTTCACCAACAGGTACAAAATTCTTCAAATATACAAATCTTGATGGAGCAACAGACAATATCAATGTAACAATGGCTTCTGAACCTGATACTATTGATCCAGCGTTAAATAGTGCTGTTGATGGTGCTACATACATCTCACATGCGTTTTCAGGACTTATTGGATTTGATGAAACTGGTGCATTAGTTGCTGATTTAGCTGTAGCATTACCAACACCTACTGAAAACGCGGATGGTACTGCAACTTATGTATTTGAACTTAAACCTGGACTCAAATGGTCTGACGGATCCGCTTTAACAGCTTCAGATTTTGAATATGCATGGAATCGTGCTGCTGCTGAAGACACTGCAGCAGATTATGGCTATTTGTATTCAATCATCGATGGTTATGCAGATGGAGCACTTAATATAGATGCTGTTGATGCAACACATTTTTCTGTTACATTAGTTGTTGATATACCTTATTTCTTTGAATTAATGGCATTCCCAACATTTATGCCAGTTAAGGAATCTATTGTTACAGCAAACCCAGATACTTGGGCTACAGAAGCTGCAACTTATATCACTAATGGTGCTTATACTGTAAGTGCATGGACGCACAACTCAAGTATCGTTTTGACAAAAAATGATCAATATTGGGATGCAGATTCAATTACAATGGAACAAATCACATTCTATTTATCAGATGATGATACTGCAATTTTAGGTGGATTCAAGTCTGGAGATTATGATTTCATTGATTCCGTACCAAATGATGAAATTGCTGATTTGAAAGTGAATTATGCAGATGAATTTCACATTGGTGGTCAGTTAGGTACATATTATGTTATTTTTAATAACAATAAAGATTTGATACCTTCAGCTATATCCAAAGATATGACAGCTAATGAAAATTTACTTGCTAACCAAGAAATTCGTCAGGCATTATCATTACTTCTAGATCGTAATTATATCGTAGAAGAAATTGGTCAAGCGGGACAACTTCCAGCATCTTCATATGTTGCTTTTGGTATCAAAAATGCTGATGGAACTGAATTTAACTCAACAGCTGGTCATAATAATAGTTTTAATGGTTATTATAATGTAGCTGCAAGTGCTTATGCTGGTAACTGTTTAGCAGCTGTTGAAACTTTGAAGAAATATTTTGAATATGATGAAGTGACTGGTAAATTTACAAACTTTACAACTTTCGATTATCTATTCAATACTTCAACTGGACACCAAGCAATTGCTGAATACATCCAAGAAGCTTTCGCACAATATGGCATCATTATCACATTGGATTCTCAAGAATGGGGAACATTCTTAAATACTAGAAAAGATGGAAACTACACATTTGCTCGTAATGGCTGGTTAGGTGACTATAACGATGCTATTACATTCCTAGATATGTGGACTACTGATTCTGGTAACAATGATGCTCAATTTGGTAAATAATTAAAAAATTGCTATTTTGAACAACAAACATTTTAAATTTTCATAATTGTTAAAAGAAAAACCTCAATCGATTTTTGATTGGGGTTTTCATTTTAGCTTATTTGATATCTTTAAATTTTAATATAGGAGTTCTTGCTGCTTTGACTTCATCAAGTCTTCGAACAATTGTATTGTGAGGTGCTGTCTTTACAAGTTCAGGATTTTCGATTGCTTCTTTTGCTACAATTCTCATCACTTTAATGAATTCGTCTAAAGTTTCTTTTGATTCAACTTCAGTTGGTTCAATCATCATAGATTGAGAGAAGATGAGTGGGAAGTATATCGTAGGCGCATGGAATCCATAATCTAATAAACGTTTAGCAAGATCAAGTGTTCTTACACCGGTTGAATCGTCTTTTAAACCATCAAAGACAAACTCATGCATGCAATGCCCATCAATAGGCAAAACAAATAAATCCTTAAGTGAATCTTTGATATAGTTAGCATTAAGGACTGCAAGTGGACCGATATCACTCATATGTTCTTTTCCAAGAGTCATGAGATAAACATAAGCTCTGATATAAACACTAGCATTGCCATAAAACTGACCTAATGCACCGATAGAGTCTTTTGAATTCTCAAAGTAGTAGAATCCTTTCTTTTCCCTAACAATAGGATTAGGAAGGAAATCAACAAGCTTTTCACAAACACCTACAGGACCTGATCCAGGACCTCCTCCTCCATGAGGAGTAGAGAATGTTTTGTGCAAATTAATGTGTGTTATATCGAATCCCATATCGCCAGGTTTCGCTTTACCAAGGAGTGCATTTAAGTTAGCTCCATCATAATAGAGTAAACCTCCTGCATCATGGACAAGTCTTGAAACTTCTAAAATATCCTTTTCAAAAACACCAGCTGTATTTGGATTGGTTAACATTAATCCAGCAATTTCATCAGATAATACTGATTTTAATGCATCTAAATTCACTGTGCCATCTGGATTAGATTTAATTTCAATAACATCGAATCCACAGACAGTGGCACTTGCAGGATTTGTCCCATGAGCACTATCTGGAACGATAATTTTATTGCGTTTGAAATCTTGGTTCTTTTGATGATAGGCTTTAATAATCATTAAACCAGCAAGTTCTCCATGAGCTCCAGCAAATGGATTTAATGAGTATGCTTTTAATCCTGATATTTCAGAAAGTATCACTTGAGTTTGATAATAAATTTTAAGTAACCCTTGGACTGTTTCTACGGGTTGTAATGGATGGATATTTGCAAATCCTGATAAGGTTGCAAGTTCATCATTTATTTTAGGATTGTACTTCATTGTACAAGATCCTAAGGGATAGAATCCAGTTTCAACACCAAAGTTTTTTTGACTAACGTTGGTATAGTGACGTACAACATCAAATTCAGATACTTCTGGAAGTTCGGCTTGATTTGAACGTAGCACTTCCGTTGGAAGTGTAACTTCGGGTAAGTTCTTTTTTTCTAGGTTATAACCAATTCGATCTTTTTCAGATATTTCAAAGATGAGTTTATTATAGTATTTCATCGTTGTTCCACCACCTTTTGAACAAGTCTATCCATTTCTTTAATGGATCGTCTTTCAGTTACTGCAAATAATAGGTTTTGATCCCCTAAATGAAGAGGTCCTAAAATGCCATCATCAAGACATACTTTTTCGAATTTTTCAACATCAAACGTCGCTTTTAATGTGAATTCCTTGAAGAATGGATGCTTGTTTACTTTTTCGAATTTCTTCGTTTTTAGTAATTGATTGTACAAGTAATGTGCACCTTTTAAAGATTCATTGGCTACATCAACTAAACCTTGTTTACCCATGGCAGAAAGATAAATAGTGACAGCAAGTGCCATCAAAGATTGATTGGAACAAATATTAGAGTTTGCTTTTGCGCGTCTGATATGTTGTTCTCTAGCTTGAAGTGTTAGAACAAAAGCTCTTTTTCCATCGACATCGTTTGTAATTCCACAAATGCGTCCGGGCATTTTTCTAACATATTTCATTTGTGTTGCTAAATATCCTCCATAAGCTCCACCAAATGATAGCGGAATACCAAAGGATTGAAGTTCACCGCAGGCGATATCTGCCTGATATTCACCAGGTGTTTTTAATATGGCAAGAGATTGAGCTTCATTGTTCATGATGAACATACTGTCTTGTTCATGAAGTATATCTGCAAAGCCATCATAATTTTCAATGGTACCCAAGTAATTAGGATTTTGAACGATAAGACCCATTGCATCATCTAAATGAGATTTTATAAAATTTAAATCAGTTAAACCATCATTTTGAGGAACAACAAGCACAGTCATCTTCCGGTATCTTGCATATGTCTTAATTACATCTATAATTCGTGGATTCATTGTCTCGCTAACTAGGATTGTATTCTTTCCTGTTTGTGCATGAGCCATGAACATGGCTTCAGCAGTAGCAGTAGCACCATCATACATTGATGCATTAGATACTTGCATACCAGTAAGTTCACAAATCATTGATTGATATTCAAAAATATATTGAAGTGTGCCCTGGGCAACTTCAGGTTGATAAGGTGTGTATGAAGTTAAGAATTCTTGACGATTAATTAAGCTACTCACGACACTTGGTGTGTAGTGGTCATAAGCTCCGGCACCTCTAAAAATAACTAATTCAGAGTTTTCTTGACTTAGTTTTTGCATATGCTTTGTTAAATTATCATCAGATAACGCATTTGGAATTTGATAAAGATCTTTTAAACGCAATTTTTTCGGTATAGCGGAAAATAGATCATCGATTGTATTAGCACCGGTGACCTTAAGCATATCCTCGATATCTTTTGGGGTGTGAGGTAGGTATTTATGCATATGATGCCTATTCCTCACAATAACTAACATATTTATCAGCAGTTAATAATGAATCTAATTCTTTTGCGTCTAAAATTTCAACTTTCACAATCCAATTTCCATAAGGATCTTCATTTAAAAGTTCAGGTGAGATTTCAAGTTTAGTATTAACTTCAAGAACTTTACCTGTTATTGGAAGATAGAGGTCAGAAGCAGCTTTGACACTTTCAACAGCACCAAACATTTCACCCTTCTTAATTGTCGAACCTACTTTTGGTAATTCAATAAAAACAACATCTCCTAGACTATGTTGTGCATAGTCAGAAATTCCTACATAGCCTTCATGATTGGTGACTTTCACCCATTCGTGACTTTCTGCGTATAACAATCCTTCTAAAATCATGTGAACCCTCCTATTTAATATAATTTTTAATATAAAATTTTCTATTTCTAACCTTTGCAGGTACTCTATTCTTTCTAATTTGAACAAAAAGCTCAGTACCTATCTTTGCATGTTCAATATCTACTAATGCACAAGCGATAGGTGTCGCTACATTAGGCAAAAGATATCCAGTCGTGATGTGTCCAACCAACGTTTCATTTGCATAGACTTCATAGCCATGCCGAGGAATATTTCTTTCTAATAATTCAATACCAACAACTTTTCGTTTCGGTTTTTCTTTATAGAGAACTAAGGCATCTCTACCAATAAATGATTTATCAAGTTTGATAGCAAAATTTAAACCTGCTTCAATTGGATTGATTTTTTCACTGATTTCATGTCCATATAATGGTAAATTTGCTTCAAATCTTAAGGTGTCTCTTGAACCAAGTCCACAAGGTTGTGCACCTAATTTAACAGCATCATCCCATAATTGAGAAATCAGATAATTCTTTGCATATATCTCGAATCCATCTTCACCAGTATATCCAGTTCTTGATACAATAATGTGAAAATCCTGATATGGGACAACAGCAAATGTCATGAATTTCAAATCATTGACATCTTGTCCAATGATTTGATTGATATGGTCTACAGTATTTGGTCCCTGAACAGCAATTTGGCTGAAATCGTAGGACTTATTAGAAACATCTACGTCAAATGACTCAGATTGTTGCATAACCCATTCAAAATCCTTTTCCATATTCCCAGCATTAACAACAAGAAGAATTTGAGTTGGCTTGATCACATACACTAATAGGTCATCAACAACAAAACCCTTTTGGTCACACATTAAAGCATAAGTTACTTTGTTTGGTTCCTCAGTGATTAGGTTAGATACTAAATGATTGACAAATAATAAAGATTTCTCACCTGAAATAACAAATTCACCCATGTGAGAAACATCAAAAATGCCCATTCGAGTACGTACAGCTAAATGCTCTTCAGTAACACCTATATATGATACAGGCATTTCGAAGCCAGCGTACTCAATCATTTTTGCGTTCAATTCCAGGTGTTTTTCATACAATGCAGTTTTTTTCATAATCGTCTCCTATAAAAGCGCTTTCTAAACTTATTATACAATAGTTTTTAACAAATAAAATGAATATGATTGAAAAATCTTTATTTTATAAAAATAGATTTTATTGTAATCAAATTCATTATGTGTTTTATGTGAATTATATAAAAATTTTTAATCAAACGAGAGAAAGTAAAAGGATGAGAAAAAAATGATTTTGTTTATTTATCTTATTTTTTATCTTTTTTGATTTCCATTTTCGAGTATAATAAAGTTAAGGGAGATGTTATTATGCTTATCAACGATGTACTATTACATGTTAAAAGAAATGATGTTGAAAATTCAAAAGCCAGTGTAATCATTACACATGGTATTGCAGAACACTCAGGAAGATATGAAGAAATCACTTCAAAACTTAATGAAGCTGGTTATTCTGTTATTCGCTATGACCTTCGTGGACATGGACAAAGTCAAGGAAAAAGAGGGTCTTTGAAATCATATCATCAAACCATTGATGACTTGCATGAGCTCGTTCTTGAAGAGAAGAAATCAAACCCCAAAAAAATCTTTATTTTAGGACATAGCATGGGTGCTCTTATTGTCGATATGTATGCGGTAAAATACCACGATGTCGATGGTGTTATTTCAAGTGCTGCACCTTCTAATTTTGTTAAAGATGTACTACCTTTAAGATTTATTGGATTTAGATGGCTTGGATGGTTACCTAAAAAGACTAATTTTGCTGATGATCAGTTAGCACGAATCAAGGCTGTTGAAGAAGATTACATTGCTGATCCACTCAATCTTAAAAAGTTCTATTTTTCACTTGCTGGAAACATGTTTGTTGGTGGTGTTAGATTTTTAAATCGTCACATTGATAAATTTGATGCTCCAGTTTTGATTTTACACGGTGGGACTGATAAGATTGTTCCCACTGAATTTAGTGAAAGATTATATAATCTTGTTCCATCAAAAGACAAGAAATTAATTATTTATCCAGAATCGTATCATGAAATATTTAATGATTTAGATAGAGAGAAGGTATTTACCAATCTAATCGAATGGTTAAATGAACACACAAAATAAAGGAGATTGATATGAAAATAGCATTTATTGGAATTGGAGTCATGGGCAAACCTATGGCGCTCCACCTTTGTGATGCGGGTCATGAAGTTCATGTTTATAATAGAACGTTTGAAAAAGCAAAAGCATTAGAGCCAAAAGCAAGAGCTTTTAGTTCTATTGTTGAATGTATAAAAGATGTCGATGTCATCCTGAGTATTGTTGGTTATCCATCTGATGTGATTGAGGTTTATGATACAGTGATCGAATATGCAAAAAAAGGGACAATTCTTTGTGATATGACGACCTCATCTCCAAGTCTTGCTGTTGAACTTTATGACATGGCAAAACTAAAAGGATTATCGATGCTTGATGCACCTGTAACAGGTGGAGATTTAGGCGCAATCAAAGGAACTCTTTCAATTATGGTTGGTGGTGATGAATCAGCGTATCATAAGGTTTATCCACTTCTAAAACTAATGGGATCAACGATCACATATATGGGAGAATCTGGATCCGGTATGCATGCAAAGCTTGCTAATCAGACAGTCATAGCTGGAAATATTATTGGTATTGCAGAAGCGTTAACCTATGCAAGAGATAAAAATTTAGATTTAAATAAAATGTTAGCAGTGATTACTGGTGGATCAGCTGGATCATGGCAAGCCGCAAATAATGGTCCAAAAATGATTAGTCATGATTATCAACCAGGATTTTATGTCAAGCACTATTTGAAGGATTTAAAACTCGTTTTAGAAGAAAAAGGCGATTTGAAATTAGAAATTGTAGAAAAAGTTACTAAAGCATATCAAATACTATCAAATCAGGGTTTTGCTGATTTGGGAACGCAAAGTATTATTGAATTTTATTTGAAAAAAATGATGTGATTATTATATATATATCAACATAAAAAAAGTCCTTATTCTCATGAATAGGGACTTAAAAATTTTATTTAATTATAAGACTATGACCTGTCATTTCTTTAGGTTGCTTCAAGTCCAATAATTCAAGGAGTGTTGGAGCAATATCACATAGTGAACCTGTGTTAACTTTGATTCCCTTTTTAGTTATTAAAACAGGGACTAAGTTTGTTGTATGTGCGGTATGTGGTTGTCCATCTTCGCTTCTCATTTTTTCTGCATTACCATGATCTGCAATGACAATAGCTACACCACCGATTGAAAGAATTGCTTCGACAACTTCTTTTGTGCATTGGTCAACAGTTTCAACAGCTTTTGTTGCTGCTTCAATAGAACCTGTGTGACCGACCATATCGGGATTTGCAAAATTTAGAATCATCGTATCAAATTTACCTGATTTGATTGCTTCTACAGCCTTATCTTTTACTTCATACGCACTCATTTCAGGTTTGAGATCATAAGTGGGCACTTTTGGAGATTGAACAAGAATTCTTGTAACTCCATCAAGCTTTCTTTCTTGTCCACCATCAAAGAAGAAGGTAACATGCGCATACTTTTCAGTTTCAGCAATTCTTAATTGCTTAAGCCCTGCATCAGCTATAACTTCACCATATAATTTATTTAATACTTGAAGTTCGTATGCCAAAGGACCTTTCACGGTTTTATTGTAATGCATCATTGAAACTAAGAAGATGTCTTTTGGTGTATTTTTTGGATCAAAATATGATTTACCTTTGGTATGGTAAGAATTTGCTTCATCTGGATTAGAGAAAGCAGTAGCAATTCTTATTGCTCTATCGGGTCTAAAATTAGCAAAGATAATAGAATCATGATCACTGACTAATCCATTAGAATCCACAACAAATGGAACAATAAATTCATCAGTTATTCCAGCATCATAAGATGCTTGTGTACCATCTAGTGCATTAGGATATTTCTTGCCTGTACCTAAAACCATATTATCAAAAGCTAATTGAATACGATCCCAGTTATTATCACGATCCATTGCATAATATCTGCCAGATACAGTAGCAACTCTCAACCCATGATCAATTAAGTTTTTTAAGAATCCTAAACCAGAAACTTGAGGTGTATCTCTACCATCCATAAATGCATGTAGGTAAGGGGTGATTCCCTTTGATATTGCTAGGTCATATAAAGCCATGATATGTGTAGGATATGCATGAACACCACCATCACTTACAAGACCGAAAATATGAAGGTTACTCTTGTTCTTTTTAGCATGCTCTATTGCATCTAAAAAGGCTTGATTCTTGAAAAATGATCCATCCTTAATCGCAACATTGATTCTTGTCAAAGACTGATAGACGATACGTCCGGCACCTAAGTTTAAGTGACCGACTTCACTATTACCCATTTGTCCATCGGGTAATCCAACATATTCACCACTTGCATGTAGCGTATTATTTGGGTAATCTTTAAAAAGTTGATCTAAAAATGGTTTTTTAGCAAGTGAAACTGAATTGCTATTACTAGCAGGTGCTAGTCCATAGCCATCCATAATAATTAATGCAGCAAATTTTTTATTCATTATATATACTCCTTCGAATGTTTCTCACTTATATTATACTTTAAAACAGGTGTAATGGGGGAATCTACACAAAAAAAACGTTTTCAAGCTTGGTATATTGTATATTATGTAAATTATGTTAAAATGATAGTGTATTATCATACTTCGGGGCAGGGTGGAATTCCCTACCGGCGGTAAAAGTCCGCGAGCCAATAGGCAGACCTTGTGTAATTCAAGGACCGACAGTAAAGTCTGGATGGAAGAAGTAATGTCGAATTTGACATGCCTTTTTGTCGCCGAAGTAATTTGGCGATTTTTTGTTACTCAGGAGGTTAACCATGTCAAATTACTTACGATTAAAGAAAATGTTATATGTTGTCTCATTAGCTGCGGTTTCAATCGTACTATCTTTAATTGAGATACCATGGCCTATGGCCAGTTTTCTAAAACTTGATTTTAGTGAAGTAGCGATTTTAGTTGCATTATTGGTTTTGGGAAATAAAGAAACCATCATGGTCGTTCTTATAAGAACAATAGCAAGAAGAATTTTCAGAGGATTCGCACCTGATGAAATTATTGGTGAAATGCTCGCTATGTTTGCTTCGTTTTCGATTATTTTAGCTTATAATGTTTCAAGAAAAGTTTTAAAAATTAATGATAAACCATTATTATATGAAGTGAGTGTAAATGGAAATCATGTGAGTCCTAAAGAAATGATTGTTACATCAGTTATGATTACAGGTTTTTTAACAGTTATACTATTTACGATTAATTTTTTAGTTGCTACACCACTTTATTACACGATACCCCCTTATAGTATTTCAATTAGTGGGAATGTTCATTTTACAGTCTTTGGTTTTATTCCGGATTCACCATTCACCTATGGATCATTTTTCTGGACAACTTTTGTATTATATATACCATTTAATATTGTTAAAGGAATTTTAGTCAGTTTAGTCTTCTTACTTCTTAAACCAAGGATTAAATATTTGGAACTATAATATGTTAAGATAGATATGAGGTAACTTATGAATCTGTTAGAGCAGTTTAAAATACCTATTGATAAGAAAGATTTAATACCTGTTATCAAACAGGCCCTTTTCATGTCAGTCATTGGAGGGTTATTAATTGGCGCACTCCATCTATTGGTTTATCAAGCATTTGGATATTCTTTTATATGGATGATGCTCTTTATTCTTGGTTATTTTATGGCAAGGCGGATTAAAAGATCATACCAAACTTATCATATTATTTTTGCAGTCATTTCAATCATCGCAGTCTTTTTTACTTATTACTTGATCAATGTTGTTTATTATTTTGGATTTTTCTATGTTGTTGATGCATTACAAATTGTTCCAATTGTATACATATTAAATCCAGTCAGCTACTTTAGTTTTTTAAATGTTTTCAACTCTGGATTTTTCGGACTTGACAACATTTTAGATGTCGTCTTTTTCTTGATTGTGAACATTTATGTGATTAGGTATATTAAGTAAACGTTTTTATTGGTTAAATGCTTTATAAACACAAGCTATTTGTGTATAATATATAGTAGTAGATAACAAGGCAAAAACTAAATAAAGGAGTGAAAATATGCCATTTATTAGCGATATTTACGCACGCGAAGTATTAGATTCAAGAGGAAATCCAACTGTTGAAGTTGAAGTTTATACTGAATCTGGAGCTTTTGGACGTGCGATGGTTCCATCGGGAGCCTCAACAGGAGAACACGAAGCAGTAGAACTTAGAGACGGAGATAAGAAACGTTATTTAGGTAAAGGGGTTTTAACAGCAGTTCACAATGTGAACGAAATTTTAGCTCCAGAATTGGTCGGTATTGATGTTACCAATCAAGTTGGTATTGACAGATTAATGATTGAACTTGACGGAACTAAGAACAAGTCAAAATTAGGTGCTAACGCAATTTTAGGCGTTTCCATGGCAGTTGCAAGAGCTGCAGCAGATTTTTTAGGTGTTGAACTATACCAGTATCTTGGTGGTTTTAATACAAAACAGCTTCCAGTTCCAATGATGAATATCATCAATGGTGGATCTCATGCTGATAATAATGTTGATTTCCAAGAGTTTATGATTATGCCAGTTGGTGCTAAGACGTTTAAAGAAGCATTACGTATGGGTGCTGAAGTATTCCATAACTTAAAGAGCGTTCTTAAGTCAAAAGGATATAATACAAGCGTTGGTGATGAAGGTGGGTTTGCTCCTAATCTAGGATCAAATGAAGAAGCACTTCAAGTAATCATTGAAGCAATTAAAAAAGCTGGATATGTTCCAGGTAAAGATGTTTACTTAGCTATGGATACTGCATCTTCTGAATTTTACAATAAAGAAACTAAGAAATATGTTCTTGCTGGTGAAGGTGGAAAAGAATTCACGAGTGAAGAATTATCTGATTTCTATGCAGAACTAGTCGAAAAATATCCAATTATTTCACTTGAAGATGGACTAGACGAAAATGACTGGGAAGGTTGGGCCTATCTTAGTAAGAAACTTGGCAAGAAAATTCAATTAATGGGTGATGATTTATTTGTCACAAATACTGAAAAACTTTCTAAGGGTATCGAACTAGGCATTGCAAATTCAATCTTGATTAAAGTTAACCAAATCGGAACATTGACAGAAACATTTGATGCAATCGAAATGGCTAAACGTGCTGGTTATACAGCAGTTATTTCTCATAGAAGTGGTGAAACAGAAGATACAATTATTGCTGATATTGCTGTAGCAACTAATGCTGGACAGATTAAAACAGGTAGTGCTTCAAGAACTGATAGAATTGCTAAATACAATCAATTACTCAGAATTGAAGATCAACTTGCAGAAACTGCACAATATCTCGGGTTAAAGACATTCTATAATTTTAAAAAATAAACAAGAAATTAAAAAAAGTCTAGGGTACATTTCATCTTAGGCTTTTTTATTTTCTAAAAAAATAGCATCTATACCTTGCAAAATGTGAGCGTTTACAATATAATGGAATTGAAACGTTTCGATGGAAACATCGGACAATACAAAAGACACATTTATGGACATCCAGATTCATTAACAATACCAATCGATTTCTGCTATAATTTCAATGTGAGCGATTTCAGACGAGGTAAAACATGATCTGGATTATATTTTATCGAAAACTCGAAACGTTTCGATGTTAAATTATCTATATTAGAATCAGATATTAAAAAAATTTTTAGGAGGAGAAAAAAATGAAGAAAACTTTGAAGCTATTAACAATATTGTTAATGGTTGGATTGATTTTCGGTCTATCAGCTTGTAAAAAAGAAGAAGAAATTCCTGAAGTGACCGAAGTCAATGTGTTAAGTGGTTGGACGGATGGCGGAGATGGTGTTTACACCATAACAACCAATACTGAAGTCGAATTGGCATTCTCATATGCGAAAGCAACTTTCCCATATGCGTTTATGCGTAGTGCTGACATTACTGAAGACTTATCTGTTTTTAAGAAGTTAGTCATTACAGTTGAAGGTACAGGAACCATTTTGGTTAAACTTGAAACTACTGATAGTACTCCAGCTAAAGAAGTTGGGTTAAATGTTACAGGTATTCAAGGAACGTATGAATGGAATTTGATGAATGATTCAGCTTTTCTAGCAAAAGTTGACAAAATTGTCATCATTGCTGCACCTGGTAAAGAAACATCAATTGGTGATATACAGATTACATCAATGATGTTTGAAAAGACAGTTGCTGATGGGTATATTATTCAAGATGGATTTACGAATATTCCAACAAATGTCAATGAATACAACGGAACAGACGTAGAGTTTGATTTCAACGCTAAATGGGAAAATTTTGCAGAAGAAACTTATACAATCTCATATAGTGGTAGTACAACAGTTGTTTCATTTGATAAAGCAGCTGGCCAAGAATGGTCAACAATGCAATCAAGAGTTCAAGGAGATTTCACAGACTTTAATTATGTCGTTGCAATCGTAAGTGGAACCGTTGGACAAAAATTCTTATTAAAAGCTGCAAATGGTTATGAAGGTTTCGTATTCCTTACAGCCGAACAGCAAGAAGTTGTGGTCGATATCTCAGCAATGACTGCTGCAGAAAAGAATGCAATTACTTCAATCTTTGCATTTGGTCTTGCAGGAGTAGCTGGAACAGGTAACTTTGTAATCCATGAAGCATTTATGGCTGCGACTTATGATTATGAACCTCCAGTTATTATAAAGAATATTTATGATGGCGTAGATACAGAATTTGCTGTTGGCAATTGGTATGATGGCGGAGATATGAATTATGAATTTGCTGTTGTAGAGGATGATGTAACAGTTACATATGATAAGACTGCCGATTGGGCAAATATGGTTGCTCATCTTGAAGGCGATTTTAGTTCATTTACTAAACTTGAATTCCAAGTTACTGGTACTTTGAACAAGACTGCACTATTTAAGGTTGAAGGTCCAAGTGGAAATATTGAATTACCCGTTACATTTGATGGAACAAGACAAACTGTTTTCATTGATTTAACAACATTACCTCTTTCTACACTTGAAACACTTAATAAGGTAGTTATCTTTGCAGCTCCAGGTGGATCTGGTGCAGGCACATTTACTATCCATAGTACAACCTTTATGACTGGAGATTTCAGTTTACAAGATACTTGGGCTGAACAGGATGCTGGAACATATGTATTCTCAACAACAGTAGATAACACAGTACTTGTTACCTATACTAAGGTTGCTCAAGGTTGGGTCTATATGAAGAGTGTCTTTACTGAAGAAGAAGTTACAGGATTGAATACATTAGAAATCACATTGAAGGGCACTGATGCTAAACAAGTACTTGTCAAAGCAAACGGTGTTGAACAATGGGTTACATTTGCTGGAACAGATCCAGTAACCGTAACATATACTGCAGATCTATTTACTGAAATTATTATGTTTGCTGAAGGCGGTGTAGATAATGCGACTGGTACATTTGAAATAGTAAGTGCTAATTTGAGTTATGTTGCACCTGATTTAGATCCAACTTTAGTTGTTGATGTTAACTCAAATTGGATTGAAAATGATGCTGGAACATATGCATTTACAAATGTAGGTGATACCGTTCAAGTTGATTACACTAAGGGTGTTGGTCAAGAATGGTCATTCATGAAACAAACATTTGATGCTACTGAAACTGCTGGATTAAACACATTAACATTAGTTCTTCAAGGAACAGCAGATAAACAAGTTCTTGTTAAACCTAATGATAGTGGTGCACTAGAACAAACGGTTATATTTGGTGCTGAACCAATAACTGTCGTTGTATATGCTGATTCATTTACAAATTTAATTATGTTTGCAGAAGCAAATGTTGCTGAAGTAAGTGGTTCATTTGTAATCATAAGTGCAACATTAAGCTATACATACATGATTGAAGGATGGGCTGCAAACGTTGATACAATCTATGATATTT
>CAZVDQ010000004.1:0-36645 GCA_964625435.1 uncultured Mariniplasma sp. | reverse complement strand
TGTTGGCGATACATTATTAATCAAGCCTAACGATGATGGCGCTTTAGAACAATCAATTACATTTACTGATACTAATCCAGTGACTGTTTCTGTTATTGTAGATTCACTACTTAATGTGATCTTATTTGCACAACCGGGAACTGCACCTTCTGCAGGATCATTTGAAATACTAAGTTCAACATTAAGTTATACATACATGATTGAAGGATGGGCTGCAAACGTTGATACAATCTATGATATTTCAGTCGTTGATGGTGCTGTTGAAGTTGATTATGACAAACTAGCCGGAAATGAATGGGAATGGATGAGAGTTGTTTTCAATGCTGATGATGTTGTGACCTTTAATACTTTGGTAATGACTGTTCAAGGTACCATTGGTGACACTTTATTAATTAAGCCTAATGATAATGGCGCTCTAGAACAATCAGTTACTTTTACTGATACAGATCCAGTAACGATAACAGTTACTTTTGATGCTTTCGCAAACATCTTTATCTTTGCACAACCTAATGTAGCACCCGCAAGTGGTAGTTTCACTATTGTAAGTGCAATGTTAAAGTATGTCCCAGTTGATTTTGATCCAACTTTAGTTGTTGATTTTAATAGCGATTGGTTTGCAGGTGTTGATACTATTTATGATATCGCGGTTGTTGATGGCGTTGTTGAAGTTGATTATAACAAATTAGCTGGAAACGAATGGGAATGGATGAAAGCAATATTTGACCAAGATGTAATGATGGGTTTAAATACATTAACAATGACTGTTAGAGGTACTGTTGGCGATACATTATTAATCAAGCCTAACGATGATGGCGCTTTAGAACAATCAGTTACATTTGTTGACACAGATCCAGTGACACTTACTTTTGTTTCAGATTCACTACTTAATGTGATCTTATTTGCACAACCAGGAACTGCACCTGCTGCAGGATCATTTGAAATACTTAGTTCAACATTAAGTTATACATACACACTTGATGAATGGTTAGAAAATGATGCTGGAACTTATGCTTTCTCAACTACTTTAGATGATACAATATTGGTTACTTATACTAAGGTTGCTCAAGGTTGGGTTTTCATGAAGGCAGATTTCACTACAGAACAAATCACAGGAATGAATACACTTACTATTACTTTATCAGGCACAGATACTAAACAAGTTCTAGTCAAAGTAAATGGTGTAGAACAATGGGTAACATTTGTTGGTACAGATCCAATAACAGTAACATTTACTGCAGATTTATTTACAGAAATTATTATGTTTGCTGAAGGTGGAGTAGATGATGCAACAGGTACATTTGAAATCATAAGTGCTGTTGCTACCTATGTTGAACCAACTGCATAAATTTTAATAATACATTCCATTATATTGCGAGCAGATCTCCTTTTCTAATCTTGTAAAAAACTGCTCGCAATTTTTGGATATCAAAGAAAAACAGATTAATTTAATTTTTATTATAAGTAAGGAGGAAATCATGAAGAAAATTTTACTTATGGTTGTTCTTTTCTTGTTCGCTGTTTCACTTATAGCTTGCAAAAAAGAGACAACAGGTACTGATAAAACAGTAATTACATATGCATCATGGAACCTCGGATCTCCAGATTCTGAAGAACCTAATATGGAACGGTTAATGATTGATGCATTTATGGAAAAATATCCAGATATCGAAGTGCAGATTATAGAACGTCCTAAAATTCCTGGAACAAATGATGATCTCGGATGGAATGAATTTTTAGCTGCTCGCGCATCAACTCAAACATTACCGGACGTATTTCAGGCTGATAATATCCCCTATTATGTAATTAACGATTGGGCTTACAATCTAACTGAAATTGCAAATGCTGATCCCGAATATCTAAACGTTAGTGAAGATATTAGAGGTGTAGCAACTTATGGTGGGAAAGTTATGGCCTTACCAAATGCTGTCCACTATGCTGGGTATGTAGTCAATCAAACATTATATGATCGTCAAGGTCAAGATTATCCAACAGTTGATTCAACATTTGAAGAAGTTTTACAGCTGACTAGTGCAGCAGCAAATCATTCTAGTAATAATAATACTGGTGTTGTTGGATTTGAAGGTATTGAACATATTATTCATTGGTACCCTGCACAACTCAATCCTGATTTCAGATGGTTTACAATGTCTGATGATGGATTTAATTTAGATTCAACTGAATTTGCTACAACAATGGAACTTTATCGTTCACTTAGAACGGATACATCATTTGTTCTTGAAGCATTATATGATGCTGCAGGACAAGAAGATTCAACAATTTCAATTGGAGACATTTTTCCAGAAGGTGATTTTTTCAATAATGGAGTCATCTTATGCAAATTTTTCTACTCATGGGATTTTGGTTGGATTCAAGCAAATATTAATTCAGGACAGTATACATGGGACCTTGATTTTATTGGAACACCTTATGTTAATGGTGTGAAAAGAGTTCCAATCGTTGCTGACTTTTTCACAGTCGCTTCAAATACTGACCATCCAGAAGAATCATATCTTTTCGCTAAGTGGATGGGTTATGGAGTAGATGGATACTCGAAGAGAATTGATTTTAGTAAGGCTGTAGAAGGTATATCACAAGTTAATTTTGCACCTATACAGAATGATGAAGATTTACTTGATCAATACTTTGAATTATATCCTGCATTTTCAAGCTTAAGAACGATTATTCAAAATGGAACATTCATTGTTGAACCACCTAAATATTTACCTGGATATATTAATGCAAGATATCAGGGTACTTATGATGCTGAAAACAAAATGGGTGATATCGTTAATAGATTATTAGCGGGTGAAGTTTTACTTGCGGATATTAAAGTACAATTGAATGAACGTGCGAATGCGCTATACTTTGAAGCAAAAAATGAATTTGATGCTGCAATTGCACTTAAATAAACAATAAATAATGTCGAGAGAATCCTCTTTTTGAGGATTCTCCTCAACTTTTAGGGGTTACATATGAATATGTTTAAAATAAAAAAATATGTTCTCACAACACTTATTTTTGTTGTTTTAGCCTGGATAGTTATCGCAATATCAGGTGTTTTTCAAAACTCTGAACTCGCAAATCCTGAACTTATAGAAGTTGAACCAGCGGTGATTGATGGATATTACTCATCGTATTTAAGTTTGCATCAAAACGAGATTATTGATGATGGTTCATCATACCAAATCATACCTACAGAATTTATATTAGAACCAGATGAACAAATATCTTATGATAATAGCTATTATGATTGGCAAGACGCCCAAACAGTCGGCTTTGATGTAACTGTTGATACCGAAGGTCTTTATTTTATTCACCTAGAGTATTTGTCAACGACTAGTACGCATATGCCAATTGTTCTTTCTGTGCAATTGAATGGTGAAGATAATCCACCATACTATGAAGCATCACAGATAACGTTCGATACATTTTGGAGTGAAGAAAGTGGAGATCTTGGCACTGATCGTTATGGTAATGATGTCAGTGTAAGTCAAGAATTATATGATCAGTGGCAGAATGAATCTTTAAAAGATGCACGCAGACTCTATGATGAAGGCTTAACTTTTTATCTAAATTTGGGATTGAATACGATTGAAATAGAAAAAATTTCAGGGACAATTAAATTAAAAGAAATTTCAGTTAATTCTAAACCAATTGTTCCAACATATGAAGAGTATTTATCATTACATGCACAGACATCACAATCATATTTTGAAAGAATTGAAGCAGAAGAAGCACTTTATAAAAATTCATCAACGATTGGACGAGGTATTAATCGCGATGCGCTTGTTTTACCTTTTTCAATGACAAAACTGAAACTTAATGTCATTGGTGTGGATTCTTATGATCTCTCGGGTGATGCCGTGACATGGGCTGCACAAATTGATCAACCTGGATACTATCAAATAGCTTTCAAAGTTTTGCAAAACACAATGAATACAACAGTTTATCGTACGCTACTTATCAATGGAGAAATTCCTTATGAAGAAGCGCGGTTTTTAGCATTTTCTTATGATAAAAATTGGCAAAATATATCACTGCACAGTTTAGAAGGTAGACCTCTAGAAATCTATCTAAGACCTGGTGATGAAATCACTTTGCAAGTGAATAGTTCAATGTTTAAAGAGATCGCCGATCGCTTAAAAGTAACGATGAATGAAATGAGTCAATTAGGATTAGATGTGACAAAACTCACTAGAAATAATACCGATAAAGGGATTGACTGGAATATGATTTCCTACTTTCCACAATTAAACAACCAACTTACAGCATGGATTAATGAGTTAACTTATCTAGATGACATGATTCAGACAATCTATGGGTTCAATAGAAATTCACAGATTGTTCAAGATATTTTAGCTGCTATAGGAAAAATCGAAAAAATAGCAGAAAGCATCAATGAATTACCTCGAAGACTAACCTTGTTATCTACAGGTTCATCCAGTGCTGTACAATTGATAGCTAATCAAATTGATTCGATTATTGATCAACCGATGATTATGGATGCATTATATGTTTATACACCAGATCACGAACTACCCAATGCAAATGGAAATTTGTGGGATGGTATAAAAATAGGTGTATCTAGATTCTTCTTATCATTTTTTAACTCATCATATTCTGAAAACGCTCAAGGTGATGAGCTTGAAATTTGGGTTAATCGTTCACGTCAATATGTGGATTTACTACAAAAAATAACAGATGATCAGTTTACAACTGCATCTGGAATCAAAGTTAAAATTTCTTTAATGAGTGATGATGGGAAATTACTTTTAGCCAATTCTGCAGATCAACAACCTGATGCAGCTTTAGGAATATCAGCATGGATTCCTAATGAATATGGTATGAGAGGTATGCTTTATGATATGACTCAATTTAGTGATTTTAAAGATGTCATTTCAGTTTTCAATCCAGAACAGCTCATTCCCATGGTCTATGATGGAAAATTATATGGGTTACCTGAAACCGAAAATTTCTTTGTCTTATTTTATAGGAAAGATATTCTTGATCAACTTGACTTAGAAGTGCCTAATACATGGGATGATGTTCTTGACATGTTGCCTGTATTAAGAAGATATGGTATGAGTTTTTATGTACCTTTATCAAATAACAGTGCACTTAAAGCTTTTGACTCTACTGCACCATTTATTTATCAATTTGATGGGTCAGTTTATCACTCAGATGGTTTAAGCTCTGCACTAGATGATGAAAACACAATTGAGGCAATTACATTTATGACAGACCTTTATCGTGAGTATAGTATGCCATTTCAAGTACCTAGTTTCTTTAACAGTTTCCGTTATTCAACGATACCTATAGGTATTGGTGATTTTGGTATGTATCTCCAGTTAATGAATGCAGCATCTGATATTAGTGGTCTTTGGGATATCGCTTTAGTTCCAGGTATTGCCCATGATGAAGTCAACTCTGATACACTAGAAATTACACAAGTCATTAACAGGTCTATGGGTGGAGCTCAACAAGCAGGTATTATTTTTGAAAAGAGTGAAAAGAAAGAAGAAGCATGGGCTTTTCTTTCATGGTGGATGTCAACACAGACTCAGGTTTTATTTTCAGAAACGCTTTTAAATACATTAGGGACTAGATATTTGTGGAACACTGCAAATTTGGAGGCTTTTAAACTGTTCTCATGGAGTGAAAAAGATAAAGAAGTTATTTTGGAACAATGGACACATTTGAAAGAAAATCCAAAAATTCCGGGAAGTTATATTATTGAAAGAGAAATTAGCAACACATGGAATAGTGTCGTTTATGATGATGCAAACTTAAGAAGTACTATAAGCGATGCAATCATAAAAATCAATAAAGAACTTGCAAGAAAAATGAAGGAATTTGGATACTTAGATGATAAGGGAAATATCATCAGACCATTCATCATACCCACAACAGAACAGATTAGGAAGTGGTATGAAGATGAATAAGAATACAGTTAAGAATAATAGAGTTACTCGCTTTATAAAAAAAGAAAAGATGCTATTTCAAAAGGATGATAAAACAGCCTATATTTTTACTTTGCCATATATCTTATTGTTTATGACATTCATTGTTATTCCTATCATTCTTGCTGTCTATTTGTCATTTACAACTTTTGATATGGTAAGTTTCCCTAAATTCAATGCATTTAATAATTATATCTATTTATTAACAAGCGATGAAGAATTCATGAAGTATATATTACCAAACACGATTAAATTCGCACTGATTGTTGGTCCGGGTGGATACATCTTATCCTTCTTTATGGCTTGGGCATTATCCCAGCTTCCTCACAGATTAAGAACTGTACTTGCTATTATTTTATATTCTCCCTCATTAACCGCTGGGGTTACAATGACTGTTGTCTGGAAAGTTTTTTTTGCAGGAAGTTCCACGGGTTATCTAAATTACATCTTACTTCAGCTTGGAATGATTGTAGAACCTATTGCATTTTTACAATCCCCTGATTTTCTATTTACCATCATGATTATTGTTGCATTATGGGGTAGTATGGGTGTAGGATTCTTAGCGATGCTTGCGGGGATCTTAAATGTTGATCAGGAGCTTTATGAAGCCGCATATATTGATGGTCTTCAGTCCAGATTCCAGGAAGTATTCTATATTACAATTCCATCAATGAAACCACAAATGCTGTTTGGTGCCGTTATGGCAATCGTAGGTACTTTTAGTGCGGGAGCACTAGGGGTTTCTTTGTCTGGTTCTAATCCAACGCCCAACTATTCTGGTTCATTGATTGTCAATCATATTGAGGATTATGGCTTTATACGTTACGACATGGGATATGCCGCGGCATTGTCGCTTGTATTACTCCTCATGATCTATTTCTTCAGTAAGCTTTCTTGGAAGCTTTTTGGCGAAAAGGACTAGGGGGGGCATATCGATGAAAAAGAAGTTTAGAGCAATTAAAGTTAATCCTCCCAAATTTCAATTGAGCCAGACGCCATTTTTACTAATGGTGTTACCGGTCGTATTTTTCATGCTCATGCCGCTAGTTTATATTTTTAATCATGCGTTTAAACCCTTTGATGAACTGATTGAGTATCCACCAAGATTTTTCGTAAGAAGACCAACATTAGCCAATGTCACTGAACTCTTTCAGACAGCTACTACAACAGGAATTCCTGTATCAAGATATTTATTTAATAGTATTGTGATTACAGTTATTGTCGTCTTTTTATCAATCTTTTTGAGTACAATTACAGGATTCGCACTATCTAAATTAAAATTTCATATCAAAGGTGCAATCTCTCAAGTTAACACTTTGGCAATGATGTTTGTTGGAACAGCAGTCATTATTCCAAGATATATCATCATTGAACAATTGGGATTTATTGATAATTTCTTTGTACATATTATTCCAGTTATTGCAATTCCAGTTGGGTTATTTTTGGTGAAGCAATTTATTGATCAAATCCCAAATGAATTGATTGAAGCGGCTAAAATTGATGGAGCTTCCAATTTTACGATTTATATGAAAATTATTTTACCGTTAATTAAACCTGCGATTGCAACAATCGCAATTCTATCATTTCAAACCGTATGGAATAATGCGGATATTTCAGCAACCTATATTAATTCAGATTCTTTAAAAACCTTTGCATATTATATGGCAACTCTCTCATCATCATCTAATGTCGTTGCAGGACAAGGCATGAGTGCAGTTGCATCATTAATCATGTTTCTACCCAATCTCATCATTTTCATATTCCTTCAAGGTAAGGTTATGAATACGATGGTGCATTCGGGTATTAAGTAGGTGAACATATGAGAAGAATATGGACATTGATGTTGATTGTGGTGTTATGCTTCACTTTTACGATCGTTAATTTTAAGACTGAAGCTGCTAATCATCCGGAAAATTATGGAGTACCTTATCAAACCTACACACTTTCATCATCCAATCAGCTCATACCGACGCAAACTGCATATTTACCAGTTGGCACATTTGGAGAAGAACTAAATCTCGATTCACCTGAGGATATGTTTTTTACTGATGGTTTAATCTATATTGCTGATTCTGGAAATTCTCGTATTGTTGTTTCTACAATTGCTGGACAGCTTGTTAATACATATGAGTTTGACGAGTTTAAATTGCCAACAGGTGTATTTGTCAAAGATGATTATTTATACGTCGCTGACAAGGTTGCTAAATCCGTTTTTCAAATTGATCTGTTAACTGAGCAAATCGTTATGACGATTATTAAGCCAACATCACCAATTTTTGGACAACAAAATGATTTTGTTCCTACAAAGGTTGCTGTTGATAGTAGTGACAGTATCTATATTATAGGTGAAGGTTCTACCAGCGGAGTCATACAAATGAATTATGCTGGAGAATTTGTGGGTTATCTAGGTATCAATACAGTCACATTGAGTTTAAGAAAAATCCTTTATAATTTCTTTGTTCAAGACTCTAATCTTGCTTCAAGTTTACCTCCCTCACCTACAAATCTTACATTAGGCCAAAAAGGTTCTATTTTGACAACAAATGATAATGTAAGAGAGACATTCAAACGATTAAACATATCAGGTGCGAATACGCTTCATGATACGACAGTTTATCCGGATATGGGTTTGTCTGATATTTGGTTAAATCAAGAAAACTATATTTACCTCGTCTCAGATTCAGGAGATGTTTATGAATATGACGCAAATGGTAATATGCTGTTTTATTTTAATACAAACGATAGTAATCTCACTCAATCGTTAGGATTGACTTCTATACCAAAGGGTGTTGTTACTGACTCATTAGGTAACTTATATATTTTAGATAAAGGTTATAATTCTGTACAAATCTATCAACGAACCGTGTTTGTTGATTTGGTTCATGAAGCTGTCACGATGTATAATGACGGAAAATATGTCGAATCAAAACCTATTTGGGAAGAAATTATTCGTCAGAATTCTTCATTTGCCTTAGCACATTCAGCACTTGGATCTGCACTTGCAAAAGAAGGACAGTATAAACTCGCACTAAGTGAATTTTATGATGCTAAAGATTATAAGGGTTACTCAGATACTTATTGGGAAATCAGAAATATTGTCATTCAAGATTATCTAGGAGCTTTCTTCATTGGTTTATTGGCATTTATGGTTTTATGGAAAGTTGGAAGCAAAGTTATTAGAAAAACGGGTTTCTATGAGTCTGCGGTAAAACAAAAAGAAAAAGTTGTAAATCAAAAACAAGTTTCAGAAGTTTTATATTCATTAAATGTAATCAAGCAACCAGCAGATATGTTTTTTGGTATCAAGCGATACAATAAAACGAGCTATTTATCTGGATTTATTGTTCTCGCATTATTTGTTTTAGTTTACATGATTGATATGTATGCCTCGGGATTCTTGTTTAGATCTCAAAACTTAAATAATGTTATAGTTCAAGTTGTCATGGTCCTAGGATTATTCTTCCTATATGTTATTGTCAACTATCTTGTTAGCACATTAAATGATGGCGAAGGAAGATTTAAGGATGTATTCATTTCAACAAGTTATATTTTAGTACCATTTATTATTCTTACCCTTCCAATGACTTTGTTATCACATTATCTAACTTATAATGAAGCCTTCATTTTTAGTTTTTATCATCAAATAGTTTTAATATGGACGATGATACTGCTATTTCTTTCTATACAAAACTTACATAATTATACATTTTGGGAAACAATAAAAAACATTTTCATTATTATATTTGGCATGTTTATTCTTGTCCTTATTGGACTACTCATATATTCATTTATTGGTCAATTATTTGAATTCATTCTTTCTGTAATCAAGGAGGTGATCTACCGTGTCTAAGCTTATGCTAACGAAACGCATCCTATTAACGATTTTTGTTTTTGGATTTTTATGGACAGGAATAACACAATTTGTTTTTGCTGATACACTTACAGATTCACCTTTACCAAGTTTTAATGTAATCAGTTTATTTGTTGATTCAAATAGGTATACACATGAAAAAAGTGATGAAATTGCAGTTAATCAACAAATCATTAATCCAGATGCCCTTGAACTAACAACTGATTTCGGTTCTGTCTATTTGGATGAAAGCTCTTTATCATTTCAAATTGAAAATGACAATGGTTACCTTTGGTCAACAACAATCAATACTGATGATCCCTCATTTTCAAATTCTTTTATTCAACGTGCTAAAAGTGCAATTATTATCGAATCTTTTAATACGATTAGTAGCAATTATGCAATTACAGAAGAAAATTTATTTACTCAAGGAACTTCAATTGATACAACGCTCATTCATAATGGATTTTCATCAAATATTAGATTTGGAAAATCGAGCATTGCGTTAGAGCTTGTTGTCACTTTTGAACAAGATAGCATACTCGTAGAAATTCCCCAAGAAAGTATCAATGAAAGTGGAAACTTTAAGATTTCATCAATAAAGGTATATCCATACTTTGGTGCAGTTAAAGCAGCAGATGTTCCTGGCTATATATTCATACCTGATGGAGCCGGAGCACTTATTGACTATAAATTCAGTGATCCTTTGGTCAATAATAATTATCAAAAAGAAATATATGATCGAAATATAGGATACAATACAGAAATAAATTTAAATCAATTTACAAGTGGTGGAACGCATGTTTATGCACCTGTTTTTGGGTTTGTTCATGGCGTTAATCAAAATGGTGTTTTTGCAAACATAATAAGTGGTAGCGAATATGGATTACTCAATGTATATTTTCCTGCTAGAACGAGAGGTTTTACAACCGTCTTTTCAGAGTTTGTTTTTAGAAAAACATATCGTCAACCTATTGATAAAGTGGGAAATACTATTTCATTATTACAAACTGAAGCCAATAACATTGATATCAAAATTCAATATGATTTATTATCAGATGAAGATGCTAATTATGTCGGAATGGCAAAAACCTATCGAGATTATTTGGAAACAAATGTATTTAGTCAAAATCCAGAAACTGATACAAATCTAAATATTCCATTGAAAATTGATACAATTGGAATTGAAAAAACTCAAGGTGTATTATTCTCTAAATCAATCATGATGACAGATTTTGCTGCATTTATTGATATTTTAGAAGATTTACAGAATGAAGGTATAGATAATATCATAGCAAACTATCAAGGTTTTACATCTAACGGGCTTACTTGGTCACCACCCAATTATACAAAAGTAGCATCTAGATTAGGATCGACTAAGGAATTAGAGATGATTCAATCATTAACCTCAGATCTTTATTTTGTTAGTGAGTATATGAAAGCAAGTAGTAGATCTTCTGGGTATAATCAATATTTTGATCTCGCAAAGAAGATTAATGATCAATTATACCAATATGGATCTTTAACAGACACGAAATATTTATTAGAATATCAGCAAATGGAACAATCATATAGAACTAGCTTAAAAGAT
This sequence comes from uncultured Mariniplasma sp., assembly GCA_964625435.1. GTDB lineage: Bacteria > Bacillota_I > Bacilli_A > Acholeplasmatales > Acholeplasmataceae > Peloplasma. The sequence goes on along the minus strand of CAZVDQ010000004.1, from coordinate 25,244 downwards.
CTTCAGAAATATCCTATCACTGGTTTATCAATTCAATCGATGGGTAACCTGCTCTATGATGATTTTTCTAATCATCTATATCGTAACGATTTGATTACTTTGATGCAGACTTTGCTTCAAGAGTCTGATTTAAAAATTGCGTTATCAGATGTTAATTCATATTTATGGGGACAAATAAATGCATTTTATGATTTTCCTATGTATTCAAGCCAATATGTAACCTTTGATGATACTGTTCCATTCCTATCAATTGCTTTATCTAATCATGTGGATTTATTTGGCCCAGATGCCAACTTTTATCCATACGCAAGAGATGAATTACTTAGATTGATTGATTATGGTGTTTATCCATCCTTTATATTGACAAATGAATCTCCTAAGCTTTTAGAAAAAACTAGTTTAGAATCCATCTATTCCTCGAAATATCAAGATTTGAAATTATCTGTAATAACCTACTACAATTATGTAAATGATGCATTGAAATACGTTAAAGATGCTCAAATTAGTGAACGAAATATCATTGGTTTGGGAGTTGTTGAAATTGTTTATGATAATGAGTATGCAATCATTGTCAATTATTCAAATTCAAATGTGACTTATCAGTCGCAGTTGGTAGAACCTAAGGGCTATCTTGTCTATGACATGAATCCCTTGGATGACTAATGCGGAGGTAAAATGATGAAAAAACATCGGATAAGTCGTGTTTTAAGAGAAAATTTAGTGGGTTATTCATTCATAGGCATATGGATTGTTGGTTTTTTAGTTTTCATGTTATATCCTTTCATTTCATCTTTAATTTATAGTTTGAGCGAAGTTAAAATCTTAGGTACCGGAATTGATATTCAATTTCAGTGGTTTACAAACTTTAAAAATATTTTCCAACAAGAAGAAGGGTTTGCTTTTGTTGAGGCGTTAATTGACTTCTTAAAGGAACTTGTTTTTCAAGTCCCAATCATTATTGTATTTTCAGTTTTAATTGCTGTATTACTTAATCAACCCTTAAAGGGTAGAGGTATGTTTAGATCCATATTCTTTCTACCTGTCATTATCAGTAGTGGACCTGTCATTAATGAATTAATTTCACAAGGTGCTGGTGGGGCAAACATTTTTGAAAGTTATGGATTTATTAGCATTATTGAAAATACACTTACACCTGCTTTTGCAGCACCCATTGTCTCTGTGTTCTCGCAAATCATCATTATTTTCTGGTTTTCAGGTGTACAAATACTCATCTTCTTAGCAGGATTGCAAAAGGTTGACAGACAAATCTATGAAGCTGCAAGAGTTGATGGCGCTGGTCCTTGGGAATCATTTTGGAAAATCACATTGCCATCATTATCAAATCTTGTATTTGTTAACTTGATTTATACAATTGTACTACTAGCAACTTTCTCTGAAAATAAGGTCATTGTCAGTATCAAGAGTAATATGTTTAATATCAATACCGGATATGGTATGGCATCAGCAATGGCTTGGATTTACTTCATTATTATCATGATTATCATTGCTATCGTTGCTCTCATATTTATTCCAAAAAATGAAAAGATTAAGGGGGTAAAGAGATGAGCACACATAAATTAAGTCCTATGCAAATAAAGATTAAGAAATTTTTCTTTGGAACGCATGTAACTGATTCGTTCTTCAGCAAACTTGTCATTTATGTTTTGTTAATCAGTATTGGATTCTTATATCTTTATCCCATGCTTTATATGCTTTCAAATAGTCTGAAAAGTCAATCTGATATTGTTAATCCAGTAGTTAATTGGGTACCGACATCACTTTATTTCGGAAATTATCAAAGAGCTTTTCTAGTCCTCAATTTTTTCCCAACACTTTGGAAAAGTTTAATTGTAACCATGGTTCCAGCATTAATACAAACCATGGTTACTGCAGTGATTGGATATGGGTTTGCTAAATTTAATTTCAAATTTAAGAAGATGTGGTTGGTTTTAGTTTTAATGACATTTGTCATTCCAGTTCAGGTTTATATGATTCCTAGATATGTTATGTTCTTTAATATGAACTTGTTAGAAAAACCATTATCGATTATATTGCCTGCATTATTTGGTCAAGGTGTAAATTCAGCAATCTTTGTTTTAATTTTCTATCAATTCTTTAGAATGATTCCGATTGCTTTAAACGAAGCTGCAGAAATTGATGGTGCTGGACCCTACTACATATTCTTTAAAATTGGTGTTCCTTTAGCCGTTCCAGCATTTATTACATCATTTCTATTTGGACTGGTTTGGTATTGGAATGAAACCTATATTGCCTCATTATTTTTAGGATCTGGATATCCTAACATGCAACTTAGACTTGCTAACTTTGTTTCAGAATATTCACAAATGTATGCTAGTGAAGCCCTTTTAAGAATTAATGAAGGTGTTCGTTTAGCAGCAACATTATTAATCATATTGCCTATGTTGATTGTGTATTTCACAATTCAACGATGGTTTGTAGAAGGAGTTGAAAATACCGGAATTACCGGAGAATAATATGAACAATACAATACTAAGAAAACTATTTTTACTTATTCTCGTTTTTCTAGCTTTACCATTCTTAAATGCTTGCAAAACAGAAGTTGAAGAGCCTGAGTTTCCAGCAGTAAATACAACAGAATATCGTACTGATGTTCTAACAGGTGTAAGCGAAGTTGTTCTTGATGAACTAGAATTAGGCTTTAATTTTTTCTGGGAAACAGCAAATGATCAATTGCAATCACCAGGTTATGGTCTTATTCCAGACAGATTTAATACTGTAACTGGTATTGCTGGTTCTGTAGCAAGCACTGCTTCAGTAGGATATGGTTTAACTGCAATTCCAATTGGTATTGAAAATGATTGGATCACGAGAACAGAGGGTGAAGAACGTGCTTACTATACGTTAGTCACTTTAAGTCAAATGGATAGAACACATGGATTTTGGTTTCATTTTATAAGTATGGAATCCGGCGAACGTGTTTGGAACTCTGAAGTTTCTATTATTGATACAGCATTACTTATTAATGGTGTTTTAACAGTTGGTAGATATTTTGGTGGTCGAACAGAAAAACTTGCATATGAACTTTATGAAGCAATCGAATGGAATTGGTATTTCGATTTCATGCAAAATAAATTTTATATGGGATACAAACCTGAAACTGGATTCGAAGGATATTGGAATGGCTATGCCGAACAATTGATGATTTTTGTATTAGCAGCAGGAAGTCCAGATTATGAAGTTGGAAAAGGTGCTTATCAATTAATGAAATTATCTTCGACAAAAGTTGGATCAACATCAGATTATAGTAGTTTTTATCCAACATACACAGGTAGTCTTTTCACTCATCAATATTCACATGCTTGGATTGACTTTGCCTCATATAATGATGAACAAGGATATAATTGGTTCGACAATAGTGTCAATGCAGTAGATGCAGCAATAGCATATGCAAAAACACAGACAGCTCAATACATTGGGATCAATGAAAACTCTTGGGGAATGTCGGCCGCTGATGGTCCAAATGGATATGTTGGTAATTATGGTAGTGGCCCTTCAGCAGGAAGTGCACATTTCGTTGATGGAACAGTTCCTGCATATGGTGCGTTAGGATCCATAGTTTTTAGATCAGAAGAAGCAATAGCAGCAGCTGAGAATTATCGAACATACGAAAGATTTTGGAGTATCTATGGGTTCAAGGATTCCTATAATTTAAGTACTTCAACAAATGGATGGTTTGATAGTGATATTATTGGAATTGATAAGGGAATTTCAGTTTTAATGATTGAAAATTATTTATCAAAAATGATATGGAAAATTTATATGGAAGTTCCCTATGTTCAAGATGGTCTTGAAAATCTTGACTTTGTTGAAGTGGAAGTAACAAGCTAATGAGGTATATATGCAAAATAACAACTTGAAAGAAATTCAAAGAAGAGCATTTCAATATTTTCAGGATTTTTCTAATTTTAATAAAGAGGAAAACGGTTATGGATTAACCCCTGATCATTCAAAAAAACAAGGTATCGCATCCATAGCAGCAACAGGATTTATGCTTTCCTCACTGGTGATTGGTGTTGAACAAGGTTATATTCCACGTGAGAAAGCTTATGAACAAGCCATTGGAACCTTAAAAACTCTGTATACCAATGTGAGCCATTATAATGGTTTTTTCGCGCACTATGTAAATGTAAAAACAGGAATTCGTCACAAGTTGAGCGAATACTCCACAATTGATACTGCTATCGCACTTTGTGGGGTTATTACGATTGATAGTTATTTCAATCAAAGCGAATTATCGGAGATTGCTAAGAACATTCTTGATCGTGTGAATTGGCAAGATTTTATTCACCAAAAGAAGGGTAAAAAATTACTTTATATGGCGTATAATCCAGATAAAGAAGGTGCATATGCTCGTGGGCAGTCCGGATATATTCATCAATGGGATATGTTTGCTGAGCAACTAATGATGTATGTTATTATTGGCGGAAGTAAGTATTCGGAACATGCAAAAGAGCTCTATGAAGGCTTTGACCGTGTATTTGGAACTTATGAGGATCTTTCTTTTATTCATTCTCCAGGAAATGCTTTGTTCATTTATCAATTTCCATTGGCATGGTTTGATTTGAAAAATATTGTTGATGCGGATGGTATCTCATGGTTTGATAATGCAGCTTTAGCAACACGAGCTCATCAAAAATGCTCCATCAATTATCAAGAGACTTTTAAGACAATGAATCAGTATTATTTTGGTTTTACGGCTTCTGATACACCAGAAGGATATCGTGTTTATGGTGCACTTCCAAATGTAGAAAATAAGATTAATTCAGATGGAACAATTGCACCATTTGGAATCATAGGATCCTTACCCTTAACACCAGATATTGTCTTACCAGCAATTGCTAGATTAAATGAGATTAAAGGCTTATGGGGAAAATATGGGTATTATGATGCCTTTAATTTAGAAAATATAAAACCATGGATTAGCAAACGTTATTATTCACTTGACAAAGGCTTGGAACTTTTAATGGTAAATGCTTATTTATCGCAAGATGTTTACCATTCATTTATGAACCATCCAATCATTGTTAAAGGAATGGAGGCTCTCCAGTGGGAAAAAATAAAGTAGAGTGGTGGAAAACGGCCATTATTTACCAAATTTATCCATTAAGTTTCATGGATAGTAATTCCGATGGTATAGGTGATTTGCAAGGCATTATTTCAAAACTATCATATCTTAAAAATTTAGGTATTGATGTGATTTGGCTTAGTCCAGTTTATCAATCACCTATGGATGATAATGGATATGATATTAGTGATTATCTTAAGATAGACCCGATATTTGGGACAATGAAAGATATGCAAGAATTAATCAAGCAAACACATGACTTTGGGATGAAAATTATTATGGATCTAGTTGTCAATCATACAAGCGATGAGCATCCCTGGTTTAAATTTGCTAAAGAATCTAAAAATAGTCCTTATCGTGATTTTTATATATGGAACGATCAACCTAATGAAATTGATTCTGTTTTTGGTGGATCTGCATGGACTTATGAAGGCCAAAGCGAACAATATTATTTTCACTTATTCAGTCATAAACAACCCGATCTAAATTGGCAAAATAAAAAATTAAGAGAAGAAATTTATAGGATTATCAATTGGTGGCTTGACCAAGGTATTGATGGATTTAGATTAGACGTGATTGATTTAATTGGAAAAGATGTTAAATCAAAAATGTTGAGTGATGGACCCTTCTTAATTGAATATCTAAATGAACTCAATCAAAATTGTTTTGCTAATCGAGATGTGATGACAGTTGGTGAAATGCCTGGTCTTTCTATAGAAAGAGCTGCAGAAATTACTGCAGGAGAACATCCATTATTAAATATGGTATTCCAATTCACACATATAAGCTTAGATGAAATGCCCAATTTGGGAAAATGGGCACTAAAAAAATTAGATTTAACTGAATTGAAACAAGTTTTTAATAAAATGCAGCATCTTATGTATCGAAATGGATGGAATAGCTTGTTTCTAGCAAATCACGATCAGCCTAGAGCTGTTTCAAGATTTGGAGATATCAATTACCGGCTGGAGAGTTCAAAGATGCTTTATACAATGCTTTATGGCATGCAGGGAACACCTTATGTGTATCAAGGTGAAGAGATTGGTATGACAGGTATTGATTTTGAGATAAATCAGTACCGAGATCTAGAAACACTCAATATTTACGAAATTTTGAGTAAAAAAAAGCTTTCTCATGATGAAATTATGAAATCAATTCATATGAAAAGTAGAGATAATTCTCGCACACCTTTTCAATGGGATGATCAACCATATGCAGGATTTTCTAAATCGAAACCATGGATTGATGTTAATCTAAATTATATTGAGATCAATGCAAAAAAAGATATCGAAGATCCAAATGGGGTGTATCTCTATTTTAAAAAGCTTTTCAAATTGAGAAAATCTTTTCCAGTTTTTGAAAATGGAAATTTCAATTTAATTGATCGAAATCATCCGAGTTTATTTATTTATGAACGAAAAAATGAAAAGGAAAAATTGCTAATTGTCTCATCATTTTCAAATTTAGTTGAACGGATTGATTTATCAAATTATCGTGGTATGAAATGTATTATATCAAATCAAGAATGTATTGAGTTATCAAAAGATTCACAATTTCCACCATTTTATACAGCAATATATTACAAAGGGAGTGATTCTAGTGTCAACGATTAAAGATGTTGCAAAGTTAGCGAGGGTTTCAATATCAACTGCATCATATGCGCTTAATAATCTGCCCAACGTTCATCCGGATACGAGAAAACGGGTCTTTGAAGCCGCAAAGGAATTAAGTTACCATCCGAATGGCAGTGCGCGCAACTTAAAGACAAAAAGAACTGGAAATATTGGTGTATTTATCTATGGATTTGCAGGCCCAATTTTTAGTGATGTACTTGAAGGTATTCTTCAAAAGCTTCAAGAAAATAATTTGAATATCATCGTGAGTAGTGGAAAATCGTCTATGAATATATTACTAGAACGTCAAGTTGATGGAGCAATCGTATTTGATTCACAGTTGACTGATGAGATATTGATTAATTATGCAAGCTATGGACTACCGGTTTATGTTTTAGATCGTGAATTGCATGGAAAAAATATATTTTCAAGTGTTATAGATAACGAAGGTTTAGTCAATCATTTTATTTTACAAATGATAAAAAAAGGATATCGAGATTTTGCATATTTAAGTGGTCCAAAAATTGCGTTTAACAACACTCACCGCTATGAGGGTTTTAAACAGGCACTTCTTGAAAATCATATTGACAATCATCAGATGATTCCTTGTGATTTCACGATTCATGGTGGTTATCAAGCGGGTAAAGAATTACTTACTCAAGTTAGCAAACCTAGATTTGTCTTTTGTGCAAATGATGAATCTGCAATAGGTCTCATCAAAGCGCTTCGCGAAGGGGGCATTCGTATCCCAGAGGATATTGCTGTTGCTGGGTTTGATAACATCAATCTTGATGAATTTATCACACCAAAACTTACAACAATTGGCATTGACCATCATGTTTGGGGTAAAAAAGTTGCAGGAGCTATTGTAGCTATTGTAAAACATCAAAAAATTAAGGAAATCGGTCATCCAAAAGGCTCAATCATTTTTAGAGAGTCTTGTTAACATAAAAATCTTACTGAAGGAAATAGATAAATATGGATTTAGGGAAATTACTAGATGATTTGACAATTGAAGAAAAAATCGGTCAATTATGGCAGATTGCTCCATTCTTTTTCATTAATGGATTAGAAAAAGAAGTATCAGGAAATATTACCGATTTAGGCTTAAATCAAAAGAAGGTCTTTTTAGCAGGATCTGTTTTAGGTATAAAAAATGCAAGTGAGATGATAGCAGTTCAAAAGAAGTATTTAGAAAAATCAAGACATAAAATCCCATTAATATTTATGGCAGATATAATTCATGGTTATGAGACAATCTTTCCAGTACCATTGGCAATTGCATGTTCCTGGAATCCAAGTTTAGCTTATCAAATGGCGCGTATATCCGCAATTGAAGCATCAACTGCAGGGCTCCATGTCACTTTTTCACCTATGGCAGATGTTTCTAGAGATCCAAGATGGGGACGGGTTGTTGAAGGGTTTGGAGAAGATTCCTATTTAACATCCATATTTGCTGCTGAAATGGTTAAGGGATATCAAAATATAAATCTGAAAAATAATGATTCGCTTATCTCATGTATCAAACATTTTGCAGGTTATGGAGCTTCTGAAAGTGGAAGAGACTATAATACTGTAGATGTTTCAAGACTTGCTTTATATGGGACTTATCTTCCGCCTTATAAAAAAGCCATTGATGCAGGAGCGAAAATGGTGATGACAGCTTTTAATGTAGTTGATGGGGTTCCAGCAACCGTTAATCAATTCTTATTAAAATCTATTTTGAGAGAACAATGGAAATTTAATGGAGTAACGATTACTGATTATGATTCTTTACATCAAGTTGTTGATCATGGATGTGCTGTTAATGATCAAGAGGCAGCATATTTGGGAATGAATGCAACACTTGATATCGAAATGGCATCGACATGTTATCAGGATTATCTTAAAAAATTGATTGAATCAAATCAGATAGAAATGATTCAGCTCGATGAAGCAGTCATGAGAATCTTAAAATTAAAGAATGACATTGGACTCTTTGAAAACCCATATAAGGGGACTAATCTAATTAAAGAAAAAGAAATGGTAAGACATGAAAAGCACTTACAAACATCTAAGAATGCAGCACATGAATCCGCTGTATTATTAACAAACGATGGCATATTACCACTCTCTAAAAAAACAAAAATTGCTTTACTAGGTCCTTATGTGCAATCTAAAAACACAAATGGACCGTGGTCATGGCACGGAAATAATCATTTAAATCATTCTTTAGAAGAAGCTTTATTGCTTAGTGATGCACAAGTACTATTTGTTAAAAAAGCGACAAATGATAAAGATGTTTCTTTAGAAGATTTGAATCAGTTAAAGCTCGCTGATGTTGTTATTTTAGCTTTAGGAGAGCATGAAAGACAGAGCGGGGAAGCTCATTCCAGAAGTGAAATTAACCTACCTGATGCACAATCATCTTTAGTGAGACTCACAAAGGAAAACAATTTAAAAAGCATTGTTTTGCTAAACAATGGTCGACCACTAGTTATTGATGATATCTTAGATGCTAATGCTATTTTTGAAACATGGTATTTAGGAAGTCAGGCGAATGAAGCAATCGTTGATTTACTTTTTGGCATTAAAAATCCATCGGGGAAGTTAACGATGTCCTTTCCTATGAATGTTGGACAGATTCCTATTTATTATAATCATCTTAGAACGGGAAGACCCAAAATTGACGGAAATCATAATGAATATGTTTCTTATTATTTGGATGTTCCAAATCATCCAAGGTTTCCATTCGGATTTGGATTATCTTACGCAAAATTTGTATATCGCAACCTGCAATTAAATAAAAATAAAATAACACCCCAAGAAAAAATTACTGCAAGTATTGAAATTGAGAATGATAGCCAGTATTCGGGTAATGAAGTTATCCAGCTTTACTTAAGAGATTATGTGTCACTTATTTCAAAACCTGTTTTAGAATTAAGAGATTTCAAAAAATTATGGTTTGAAGCAAACGAAAGTAAAGTTATTAATTTTGAAATTAGTATGGATATGTTGACTTATTTAGATGCAAATGGAGATACACAATTTGAGTATGGAAAATTTGCAGTCATGATTGGTACAAATTCAAATGACGTACTTTCTATAGATTTCGATTTAGTTAAGGAGCAACTATGATTATTAAAAACCAACTTAGACAACATCAATACTATCATGGAGGAGTCACTTTCAATTTTCTTGACAGTGGAGATATCTATGAAATTAGTTATCAGGAAAACCTGATTAATTTGATATGTGGTAATGGTATTGATGGATCAACTATGAATCTTTATTTACGACTATTTGATGGAACAGACTATCAATTCACTAAATTAATAGGTAATCATTCACCTAGTCATTTTGAAATGTATGATTCATATGTTAGATATTCAGGTGTTTTTAATGATGTAAAATATCAGGTAATTTTTGTATTAGCAGATTTCAAGTGGACTTTTGAAGTTATTTTATCAAGTGATCATCCTTGTCAAGCAGAAGTATTTTATGGGCAAGATGTTGCGATTCAAGCTAAAAACGGTGTTTTATCTAATGAACTTTATACTGTCCAATATATCGACTATAAAGTTTTTTCCAGTGAAAATGGATATACATTGTGTGCAAGACAGAATCAAGGTAGAACTCAATTATTGCAAATTGGAAGCTACACACCTAATGTTGCGTATACGACTGATGGATTCCAATTCTTTGGGTTGACATATAAAAAGACTGGTATTCCTATAGCGATGAAAGAAGAGAAATTAATTTCAGAAATATATCAATATGAATTTGCTTATTTCGCTTTACAAAGTGCTATAGTTAATGTTAGCCAAACAAGTCAGCATCTCATATTTTATGGTCTATATCAACCTGATTTTCATGGGATTGTTACGGAACCAGTACAAATATCTGATCCTTATATTAGTCCGAAACTTGAAAAAATACCCGATAGCATTCTAAAAAAACAAGCATTATTAAATACATCTAAACAGATGAATGGACTGATCTTGTCTGAAAAAGATGTTAAATCATATTACTCATTGATGTCACAAGTGGAAAAAAATAAAGAAGATATTTTATCATTTTTTACAAAAAACCAGCACCATGTTGTCACACAAAAAAAAGAACTTCTTGTTGAAAGACCACATGGTCATTTAATGATTCATGGTGATTTGATGCACGTTTCTGAAAATGTGATGGCAACAACAAATTTCATGTATGGAGTATTTAATTCCCATGTTGTTTTAGGCAATTCAAGTTTTAATAAATTTCTTGGTGTTGTCAGAAACCCCTTGAATCTACAAAAAATATCCGGTCAAAGAATTTACATAAAAATCAAAGATACCTATTATCTTTTAGGGTTACCAAGTTTTTATGATATAGGTGTTAATACAACAAGATGGGTATATGTTCTAGAACAAGATGTAATAACAGTTGAATCTTTTGTTGATATGAATAAAACAAGTCAAATTCTCTCAGTTTCATCAAAAAATAAAATAAGATATGAATTTGTTGTATCACAACAGGTTATAATGTCTATTAATGAATATGAATATGATTTTCCAATGAAAATCAAACATAATGAAATTATTTTTACAACGCCTCAAGAATCGATGATGCAAAGACACTATCCGAATTTAAAGTATCGAATAAAAAGTGGCAACCCATTTGAAATGATGAGTGAAAAAGATGGATTTGGATGTGAAAATCAGCATGGACTTGTTCTGCTTCATTTTCAATCAGTAAATAATATAAAAATATGCATTGATTCGACAATTGATGGCATGTTTGGTGAGTCAACTCAACTAGATTATGATCAAGCAGATATTCAAGGGACAAAATATTTCGAATCTTTAACAAGAAATATTGAAATAAAACACGAAAATTATCATGAAGAAGTTGATAAGTTATCAAATATTATTTTTTGGTATGCGCACAATGCGATGGTTCATTATGCATCTCCTCATGGTCTTGAACAATATAATGGAGCTGCTTGGGGAACAAGAGATATTTGCCAGGGGCCGATAGAATTTTTTAGCGCAACTCAACATTATGATCTTATCAGAGAAATTCTTTTGAAAGTGTATTCACGCCAGTTTATTGAAGATGGTGATTTTCCTCAGTGGTATATGTTCGATAAATATTATAAAATCCAATCTCATGAAGCGCATGGCGATATTGTCATTTGGCCATTGAGATCTATTGCATATTATTTAAGAGACACTCAAGATTTATCCATACTGGATGAAAAAGTGTCCTTTATGTCTAAAAATCTTAATAAATTTGTAGATTCAGAAACTATTCTAGAACATATCATCAAGCAAATAGACACAATAAATGCATCATTTATACCCGATACATACTTACCAAGATATGGTGGTGGCGATTGGGACGATACCTTACAGCCAGCAAATCATGAATTAACAAATAAAATGGTGAGTGGGTGGACAGTTGCATTGCTTTATGAAGCACTCAATGTCTTTAATGAAGAAATCATGAATACATATCCAAAATTGTCTACAATGTTAAGTGATCTTATTCTAAATATCAAAAAAGATTATAATAAACACATGGTTATAGATGGTATTCCTGCTGGATTTGTTATTTTTAATGAACCTAAAACCTATATCCTTCATCCCAGAGATGAAAAAACAGGTCTTCATTATCGATTATTACCCATGATTAGATCAATGATAGGCGGTCTTGCAGATCAGGATCAGATAGATTCATATGTTAAAATTATTAATCGTAATCTTAAATATCCCGATGGGGTCCGACTCATGGACATTCCTGTTGAATATAACGGAGGAAAACAAACATATTTCACAAGAGCTGAAACAGCTGCGAATTTTGGACGCGAAATTAGTTTACAGTATGTCCATGCACATATTAGATATATTGAGGCAATGGCAAAAATCGGATTAGCAGATGAAGCATACAATGGGTTATTTACAATTAATCCCATATTGATTCAATCATCAGTTGCTAATGCATATTATAGACAGAGCAATGTATATTTTAGTAGCTCTGATGCTTGGTTTAAGAATAGATATGAAGCAAAATCGGATTTTTATAAAATAAAATCACAAGAAGTGATGGTTAAAGGTGGTTGGAGATTATATTCAAGTGGACCGGGGATATACATCAAGCAATTGATAACGAATATTTTAGGAATAAAGAGATATCATGGCAATATTTTATTTGATCCAGTTTTACCTAAACATTTGGATGGGTTAGAAGTAAATTATCAAATTGATGATATAAAATACAAAATCCACTACCATTATGGTAAGAGTTCTCGGAAATTCATTGAACAAATCATAAATAATGAAAAAACAAAAGAAGAAGTTTCAATCGATATATGGTTTGAATAAAAGCGATTTTTATCGCTTTTTTTCATCAATAATAGTAACATCATCATATGATATAATAGATTAGAGGTAGAAAAAAATGAATACTATTTATTTAGATTTTTATAATCAAAGAACAAGAAAATTAAAATTAGAAAATTATCGAGATATCGAATTGGATAAATATCCTTATTTGTTGCTTGATGGTGAATATATTTGCTTAAAGCCTGATATTTTAATCGGGCGTTTAGACCATAAAAAGACGTTTGGGTTTTTAAGACAGGAATTAGGAGACATCTATATCGATCAAAGAAACCTTTCAGATGCAATGCATGATGATATTGTTTTGGTCAAAGAAGGTGTTGAACCCAAGATTATTTATATTGTTGAACGAGCGCTAACGGTTGTTATTGCTACTGTTAAAAAAACAAAAAGAGGTTTATTTTTCGAGCCAGATACATATATTGATAGACGTCTAGAAGTTGAAAATACTGAGGGACTCGTCGAAGGCCATGTCGTGATGCTTGAAGTTGAATCAATTGAGCAATATGGTATTTATGCGCATGTTAAAAAAATTGTTGGTCATATCAATGATCCGGATATTAACACTTTAAAGATAGTTTTTGGCTATGAGTGGCCACAAAAGTTTAGTGATAAAGTTATGGACAATGTAAAACAAATTCATATCAATATCAATGAAGAAAAAAAGAGTAGACTTGATTTAACTAATGAATTAATTATTACCATTGATGGTAAAGATGCAAAGGATTTAGATGATGCGATATCTTTAAAAATTAAAGATGGTTTATATCATTTAGGTGTCCATATTGCAGACGTTAGTCACTACGTTAAAGAAGATTCGGAACTTGATAAAGAAGCATATAGAAGAAGCACTTCATCATACCTTGCTGACAGAGTCATCCCTATGCTTCCACATCTTTTATCTAATGATTGGTGTTCATTAAATCCAAACGAAATCAAACTTACTTTATCATGTAATATGGTCTTAGATTTGGATGGCAAAGTTGTTTCATATGAAATCCAAAAGAGTTTTATCCAAAGTCACAGAAGAATGAACTATGACGAAGTAAATCAATTCTTAAAAAATAATCAAACACTTAAAGATGATCCAATCGAGAAGATGCTTATAATGATGAATGAGCTATCACAAAAGTTGAAACTAATACGAAAGAATCGCGGAGAAATTGAATTTGATAGTAGTGAATTAGGATTTGTTGTAGATAAAGAAGGACGTGTTTTAGACGTTTATGAAAGATCAACAGATGATGCTGAAGAACTCATTGAATCCTTTATGTTGATTGCAAATGAAACAGTAGCATTCCATATGTATCATGCTGAGCTACCCTCGCTTTATCGTATCCATGAAAAACCTGATGCACTTAAACTTAAGAATGCACTTATTATGATTTCAAGACTAGGATTCCCTGTTAATATGAAACACTTAGGAAATCCAAAACCACTTCAAATTATAACTAAGAATTCATCAAATACACCATATAATTATATCGTTCATATGATGATTTTAAGAGCGATGCAAAAAGCTATATATAGTGATCATCTTTCACCGCATTATGGCCTAGGTGCAAGATATTACGCGCATTTTACATCACCGATTAGAAGATATCCAGATCTCATGTTACATCGTTTGATTCATACGTTTGTTTTAGGTGAATCGAAAGATATGAAAAAGGATATGCATCACTTTCAAGATATCATGCATGAAGTTGCCACACACACTTCAGACCAAGAAAGAAAATCTATTCAGATGGAACGAGATGTAGCCAAACTTAAGAGTTGTGAGTATATGCAAGATAAGATTGGTCGTTATTTTAAAGCAATGATTTCACAAATGATGCCATCGGGAATGTTTGTAAAGCTTTTCAATGGTATTGAGGGATTTGTTCCTTTGAGAAATTTAGATGATTATTATATGTATGATGAAATGCATTTAACCTTTATCGGTAATAAGGGCAAAAAATATCGTTTAGGAGACACCATCAAGGTTGAACTTTTAGATGTTGATTTGGGAACAAAGAAAATGGATTTTGTCATTGTAGATAAGCGTTCTAAGAAGAAGGGTAATAAATATGAAGCTTATAAGTCAAAACAAAAAGGCTAGACATGATTATTTCATTGAAGAGACATTTGAAGCTGGTATTCAATTGCTCGGTAGTGAAATTAAATCGATACGTTTAGGAAAAGTTAATCTTAGTGACTCATTTGTTACATTTAGAGATGGAGAAATGTTTGTCAACAATATGCATATTGCTAAATATGATTTTAGCAATCGTTTTAACCACGAAGAAACAAGAGCAAGAAAGCTCTTGCTCCACAAAAAGGAAATCATTAGACTCTTTTCAAAGACAAGAGAACAAGGATTAACAATCATACCTCTAAAGATTTATTTACTTGAAGGTTTGTGCAAAGTTGAAATTGGATTAGCAAAAGGGAAAAGAGATTATGATAAACGTAATACATTGAGAGAAAAAGATCAACAGATGAGAATGAAAAAATCATTAAAAAACAGGTAGAAAAATGAGTAATAAAATAGGACTCGCCTTAGGTGGCGGTGGTGCTAGAGGTAGTTATCAAATTGGTGTGTTAAAGGCACTCGATGAAGCTGGTATTTTAGACGATATTCATCATATATCTGGATCATCAATTGGTGCGGTTAATACATTAATGGTCATGGCCAAAGTCAGTTATGAACGGATGATAGCAATTTGGCAAAAAGTTGATAATTCTGGTATTTATGGTGCAGGACCTAATCGGTTTAAAAAGGACCGTTTAGGGTTATTTAGCATTAAGGATTTATATGATGTTTTATCACGCGAAATATCAATGAGCGAAATTAGAAATAGTAAAATTCAAGGTTATGCTACGGCTGCGAAAATTCACAAGGATTCTTTGATTGATCAAATATTAATTCACCGTATGGAAAAGGAAGTCTTTCATCTAAATGATTTTAAGGACCCTCATAAAGCGGTTATGGCAAGTTCATCAATACCGGTATTATTTGGATCAACAAGTATTGATGATGAGTATTACGTCGATGGTGGTGCAGTAGATAACTGCCCAATTCAACCATTGCTTGATCAAGAATGTGATATTATCATTGCAGTTCCGATTGATGGTTGGTTCAGATCAAGAAAATACGCAAAAAATAAAATTCTCCTTATCAATTTAGAAACACGATATTTATTTCATATGATTCCTCTCGATGTCCTAGATTTCAAACCAAAAGTTGTATCTGATAAAGCTGAGTATGGATATCGTATGGGTAAACTCATGATTGAAAAACTTAAAACATTGGGTTATTTAGATGAATTTAACCAGTGGCGTAAACCAGAAGATTATACTTATGTAAGAATCGAAAAGGAAAAAGAAAAGAAACTAAAGGAAGAGGTTAAAAACATATGGATTTAGATCTTGTCAAAATTATCCAATTGATGAGAAATCCAGTTACAGATTGGATTTTCTATGCGATTACTCAAATTGGAGATCAATACTTTTTCATTGCTTTAGCAGTCATCATTTATTGGACCATCAGTAAAAAATATGCGCATAAATTTGTTTTCACTTTCATGATTAGTGCTTTAGTAAACTCCGGTTTAAAAGAAATCTTTAAAAGACCAAGACCCTATACACAACCGGGTGTGAGCGCTGAATCATCTTGGATAACTACGGGGTACTCATTTCCTAGTGGCCATGCACAAGCTTCAGGTGTTTTAGGATACACAAGCTATGATGCATCCAAAAAAACAGGTAAAAAATGGATTTGGTATACAGGGATTGCGATCATGATTTTAGTTCCTTTAAGCCGTGTTTATCTTGGACAGCATTATCCATCAGATGTGGTTGTAGGTGTATTATTAGCTTTTGTTGTTTCATATTTTGTCTTTAAATTGATTGATAAGATGGGTGATAATGAGCATATTTATACTTTGATGTTAGCTCCAATCTTTATCCTGTTACTATTTTTTGTTAAAAACCATGATGTTTATGTTGCTGCAGGTGGATTTGTAGGATTTGCATTAGGATATTATTTGGAAAAAGAATATGTTAAATATGAAGTTAAGGAAGTTTTTTGGATTCAAATCATTAAAGTTATCACTGGATTAGTGATTGCATTAACGATAAAAGAAGGACTTAAGTTCATCTTGCCATATAGTGTCAATGAAGATTTTGACCCAACAACACTTGATTTAATATTAGATTTTATCAGATACTTTATGATAGGAGTATGGGCTGCAGTTGGTGCACCTTGGGTATTTAAAAATGTTATCAGAAATCACTAGAAAAGAATTCAAAGATTTAACAAATGAAGAAGTATATCAAATCCTTGATCTCAGAGTAAAGGTTTTTGTTATGGAACAACAAATTATGTATGTAGATACGGATTATAAAGATCAAAAAAGCATTCATTATATGATTAAAGACAATAATCAAATTGTTTGCTATTTGAGATTGATTCCCCCACATATCAAATTTGATGAATATGCATTTTCTAGAATTGTTACCGACCCTAATTATAGAGGCCGTAAACTTGCATATAAATTGATTATTGCTGCAATGGAAGATATAAAAGGTAGTCCAATTAGAATATCAGGACAAGCCTATTTAAAAGATTATTATGAGAGACTTGGATTTAAGGTTGTTAAAGGGCCATATCTAGAAGAAGATATCTTACATTATGAGATGATTCATCCAAATCAATAAGCTACTTATATTTATCTTTACTTTAAAAGATAACTATGTTAAAATGTAATCGCAATGAACAGAACGAGTAATAAGACTTTCATGATTAGAGACTTCGTGGGTGGTGAAAACGAAGATGAAAGACTTATGAATGCTATCTGGGAGCGAAAGGTATGTCGGCCATAACGACTAAAGAGGGCTAGAATTTATTCTAGAACTAAGGTGGTACCGCGTATAACATACGTCCTTAGACATTTGCTAAGGGCGTTTATTTTTATATTTTTGGAGGTATAAAAATGAAATATATGACAGCAGCACAAATCAGAGAAACATGGTTATCGTTTTTCAAATCAAAAGGGCATAAAATTGAACCTTCAGCATCGTTAGTTCCACAAAATGATCCAACCTTATTGTGGATTAATGCGGGAGTTACGCCATTAAAGAAGTATTTTGATGGATCAGAAAAACCTGTTAATCCTAGAATGGTGAACGTACAAAAATGTATTAGAACCAATGACATTGACAATGTTGGAAAAACCGCTCGACACCAAACATTTTTTGAAATGCTTGGTAATTTTTCGATTGGTAATTATTTTAAAAAAGAAGCAATTGAATGGGGACTAGAACTATTAACAGATCCAAAATGGTTTGGTTTTTCGATTGATAAACTATATATGACATACTATCCAGACGATTTAGAAGCTAGACAATATTGGATTGATTCTGGTGTTGATCCTTCACATCTAATTCCTAGAGAAGATAATTTTTGGGAAATAGGATCTGGCCCATGCGGTCCAGATACTGAAATATATTATGATCGCGGGATATCTTATGATTCACGTGGTAAGGAATTAATTGAACAAGATTTAGAAAATGAAAGATATATCGAAATTTGGAATATCGTCTTTTCACAATACAATTCTAAACCTAATTTAAAAAGAGAAGATTATCCTGAATTACCTAATAAAAACATCGATACAGGTGCGGGTCTTGAACGTTTTGCTTGTGTCATACAAGCAGTAAAAACGAATTTTGAAACAGATTTATTTTTCCCTATCATTAAGCACACTGAAAAATTATCAGGTGTAACCTATGATGGCCAAATGGAATTTAAAGTTATTTCAGATCATATTAAAGCATTAGTTATTGCGATTAGCGATGGAGCAATGCTTTCTAATGAGGGAAGAGGATATGTACTTCGTAGACTGTTAAGACGTGCAGTTAAGTATGGACGTACCTTAAATTTAACAGAACCATTCTTATATAAACTTGTCGATGATGTTGTTGATATCATGGGAGTTTTCTATAAGAACTTAAATGATACTCAAGAAATAGTTAAGAAACTCATTTTAAGAGAAGAACAAAAATTCCTTGAAACAATCAGTGAAGGCGAAAAGCATTTAATGGATGCAATTGAAAAAGAAGGAAATCTAATTTCAGGCACAACAGCATTTAAATTATATGATACCTATGGTTTTCCAATTGAATTAACATTAGAGTATGCAAATGAACATCATGTTGTTGTTGACGAAAAAGCATTTTATGCTGAACTTGAAAAACAGAAGCAAAGATCAAGAAGTGCTAGAACAACAATGGGTAGTATGAAAGCTCAAGAAGAAGAATTCTTGAATTTTACGGAACCATCTAAATTTATCGGTTATGATACCTTACAAAGTGAAGCTAAAGTCATCAAGGTTTTTGATGAAGGTATTGTATTAGATCAAACACCATTTTATGCAACCAGTGGTGGTCAAGTAGCTGATCAAGGTACCATTAACGGATTGAAGGTTACTGATGTATCTAAGCTTCCAAATGGTCAATTTTTACATCAAGTTGAAGAAGATTCTTTTGAAGAAGGCGATGAAGTTCTAGCTATCGTTGATGCATATGAACGTTTAAAGACAATAAGAAATCATAGTGCTGCACATTTATTTCATCAAGCAATAAAAGACTTGTTTGGTAAGCATGCTAATCAACAGGGCTCTTCAGTTTCACCGAAGAGTTGGCGTTTTGACTTTAACCATTATGAGACAGAACCTGATGATATAATTGTTAAAGTTGAAGATCTCGTAAAGCATTATATTCTAGAAAAACCATTAGATGTCATCATTAGAGAAATGCCTTTAGATGAAGCTAAAAAGATTGGTGCAATGGCATTATTTGGTGAGAAGTATCAGGATATTGTTCGTGTGGTTGATATGGGTTGGAGTAAAGAGTTATGTGGTGGAACCCATGTTAAGAATACGAAAGAGATTGTTGATTTTGCCATCACATCATATGAATCTATCGGATCAGGTACATATCGTATGGAAGGTGTTACAGGTACCGACCTTAAAGAACAGGTAAAAGGCTTTATTGAGCCACTATATAATGAATATGATTTGTTAAAAGATAAGATTGATCGAATGGAAATTAAGTTTAAAATTCCTAAGATTCCAGCACTTATTGGTAGCTATAAAGATATCATTAATATGAGACATTATCTTATTGAATTAAAAGAATTAATAAAGGATAAAGAAAAAGAAATTAGCCATATGAAACAATTAGATGTTTTAAAGCGACTTGATGATTTTATAACTGATCGAACATCTAGAAAACAAGTCATTGTTTTAGATAACATTGATTCTAAGGTTTTAAAACAATTGATGGATGCACTTTATGATAAAATAAAAGCGCAAACCTTATTCCTTGTAAACATACAAAAAGGTCAAGCAACCTTCTTATGCAAGAGTGAATTAGGTCAAGCAAATACATTAGTAAGACTTGCATCCTCTATTACTGGAGGATCTGGTGGAGGAAAACCCACCATGGCACAAGGTGGAACACAAGACTTAACCAAGCTTGATGAAGCAATAGAACAGGTTAGAAAGAACTTATGAAAAAATATTTAGGTTTAGATTTAGGAAGCAAAACATTAGGTGTTGCTTTAAGTGAATCAGGTGTGATTGCTTATGCGATATCAACTTATCGGTTTACTGAAAATAATTATGAAGCTGCAGCAGATATTGTAGCTAAATTAGTTAAGGAATATACGACTGATGTTGTTGTTTTGGGATATCCAAAACACATGAACAACGATATTGGAATTCGTGGAAAAATCAGTGAAGATTTTAAAAAAATGGTTGAAGAAAGATGTAAGGTAGAAGTTGTCCTGTGGGATGAAAGACTATCAACACAAACTGCACTTCGTGCAATGATTAAAGGCTCAGAACGGCGTAAATCCCAAAAACAAAAAAAGGATGAACTCGCTGCTGTTGTTATATTACAAAACTATTTAGATTATAAAGGAGCAAGTTTATGTTAGAAGAAAACCAAATGATTGTTACAAATGCAGAGGGAGAAGAATCCGTTTGTGAGATATTATTTACTCATGAGCATGAAGGAAAGAACTATGTAGTCTTTGAATTTTTGGATTCACATGAAGTAAGTGCAGCTTTGTATGTTGCAGGTGAAACCGAAGATGAAGGTTCATTCTCTGATATTGAAACAGATGAAGAATGGGATATGTTAGATAAGGTTTTACAAGCTTATTTTGACAATCTTGAGTCTGAAGAGGAAGTCGACGAAGAAGTTGAAGAGTAATCATGCTTAATCGTCTTAAGATTTATGCAATAGACAATCATATTCCGATTATTTGTGAAGATGGTCTTTTGTTTTTAGAATCAATCATTAGAAAATATGAAATTAAGCATGTTTTGGAAATAGGAACTGCAATAGGCTATAGTGCAATCGCTATGGCTTCTTTGGGTTGTCAAGTTGATACGATTGAAAAAGATTTAGATATGGTTGAATTAGCAAAAGAAAATTTTCGAATTTTTGATGAGAAAAAACAAATACATTTGATTTTATCAGATGCTTTAACCTATGATGGAGAACTGAAACAGTATGATTTAATCTTCATCGATGCTGCTAAAGCTCAATATCAACGCTTTTTTGAAAAGTATATTCCATATTTATCAAATGGTGGCATTGTTGTTTGTGACAATTTAAGATTCCATGATTTGAAACCTGAAAATGTCAATAGACATACCAAGCAATTGTTAAGAAAAATAGAGACATTTAAAATGTTTTTAATAAATCATACCGATTTTACAACAACGTTTTACGATTACGGGGACGGAATGAGTGTTAGTCAAAGGAATGCTAAATGAAAATTTTAACAACGTTTTATCAATTAAATCATCTAGAAAATCTTTCTGCTTATGCTGATGGTTTTTTAATTGGAAATGATAATTTCGGAACACGATTGACACATAGTTTTGAAATAGATGAGATTGTTGAAGCGTTGATGATCACAGAAAAATTTAACAAGGAATTATTTTTGATGGCAAATCAGATGTTTACTGATGAGCAACTAGTTTACTTCGAAAAATGGATTCTAAAACTCCCTATCGAGAAATTTCAAGGAATCATTGTCACAGACTTAGGTGCACTACGTGTCCTTGAAAAATTAGGACAGCAAAAGAAGGTTGTTTATCATCCTGAAACCCTTTTAACGAATGCATATGATTTTAATTTTTTATCATCAAATAACATTCAAGGAGCATTTGTTGCAAAAGAAATTACATTGAGTGATGTATTATCAATTGGAGATCAAAAGAAGTATCAAATGTTTATGGTAGGTCATGGACATTTGAATATGTTTTATTCTAAGCGTCAATTAATCGATAATTTTATGGTTTTCACGGAATCAGAAAATCCTTATCACAATAAACAGAATATGAGATTAATTGAAGAGACGAGAAAAGAAGAACCATATCCAATTTTTGAAGACCGAGCTGGGACTCATGTTTTCAGAAGCCAGGTCTCTACATCACTTAAACATTTGGATGAGCTTGAAAGTGCCGTTGATTATCTTATCATTGATACGTTATTTAAAGATGATCATTATGCACAATCAGTTCTCAATTTGTATCACAATCGGTTATATGATAATCAGTTAATAGAAAAAATCAAAACAGATTATCAAGAAGCATGGGATGAAGGATTTTTCTACAAAAAAACAGTATATAAACAAAAGGATAAATTATGATTGAATTATTGGCACCTGCTGGTGATTTAGAAAAATTAAAAATTGCACTCATGTATGGTGCAGACGCTGTCTTTATCGGAGGACAGAATTTTTCTTTGCGCGCTCGTGCTTCAAATTTCACTTTAGAAGATATTAGAACCGCAACTTCTTTTGCTCATGAAAAAGGTAAGAGAGTATATGTGACAACAAACATTATTCCTCATGAAGATGATCTAGAAGGTGTTAAAGAGTATTTGAAAGCACTAGAATCATGTGAAGTAGATGCAATTATTTCTGCATCACCCTATATCATTGATATGGCACTAGAGCATACTTCATTAGAAATTCATTTATCCACTCAACAATCAACACTAAATGCTGAAACAGTAAATTTTTGGCATAATAAAGGGATTACACGTATTGTCTTAGCAAGAGAACTTGATAAATATCAGATCAAAACCTTAGTCTCAAAGACAAATGCAGATATTGAAGTATTTATTCATGGCGGTATGTGCATGTCATATTCTGGCAGATGTAGTTTATCAAATACGATGACAGATAGAGATGCTAATCGCGGTGGTTGTGCACATTCTTGCAGATGGATTTATGAACTTGTTGAAGATGGAAAAAGCGTGAGCAATCAAATGTTTTCCATGTCATCCAAAGACCTTTCAGCTCTTGAGCAAATCCCATATTTAATTGATGCTAAGGTTTCCTCATTAAAGATTGAAGGGAGAATGAAAAGTCTTCATTACATCGCTACAGTTGTTTCAACTTATCGTAGGCTTATTGATAACTATATCCAACAAAGTTCAATTGATGATTTCAAACCATATCTTACTGAATTACAAAAAGCCGAGAATAGACGAGCATCCTTTGGATATCTTGAAGGAATGCCTGGGATTGAGCAATTGCTATACGATAAAAAAAGCGAACAACCATCACAACTATTTATTGGTTTAGTTCAAGATTATGATGAAGAAAATGGAACTGCAACAATAGAACAAAGAAATCATTTTGAAATTGGTCAAGAAATAGAAATCTTTAATCCCAATGGAAGTGAACGTTCATTTATCTTAGATAACATGACTGATGAAGATGGCAATCCATTAGATGTTGCAAGACATCCTAAACAAATATTGAAGATCAAGGTTCCTTTTAAGGTTGAAACTTATGCAATGTTGAGAAAAAAATGATGAATACATACGAAAAAAATGGGAAAGTAATTACATTCCATATCAAAAAGAAACCAATTAAAAATACATATTTTAGAATTAAAGATGGTTACCTACAAGTAACAACACATCCTAAAACAAGTCATAAGATCATCTTGTCATATATTGATTTAAAATTTGATGCTTTATATGAGAAAATTGATGCATTAAAAATGATTGAACCTGATCAAGAAATCAAACTTTGGGCAGAAATGTTTAGTTTAAATGTTACCTTTGGTAACTTTTCGTATCGAATTGAAGATAAACAAGTTTTTGTTAAATCAACTTGGGATGACATTAAAAAGATAAAACAGAGAATCTATTTCATGGAATTGGAAAAGAAGATTGCTTTAATTAAACCAGAGTTTGAAGCGATTATCGCTAGAAAAGGATTGAGATTAATTCCTATTAAACTAAAATATTTAAAATCAAAATTTGGAAGCTATCATCGCAAAAATAAAGAAATTACATTAAATACATTCCTAGCTAGATTAAATCCAATTTACTTATCTTATGTAATCTATCATGAATATGCTCATGCAATTGTTTTTAATCATTCAAAAGATTTTTATAATCTTTTAGGGGAATTCATGCCAAATCACCGTGTTTATCAAAAAGACTTGAAAAAAATAGCAATTATTTGAAAAATGATGTATAATAATTAAGAAATTTAAGGAGGTACACCAATGGCTGTAAAGCAAACATTTCAACTTACTCAAGAAGGTGTCGATAATTTAAAACAAGAACTCATAATTTTAAAGGATGTCAAGCGTGGAGAAAACCTAGAAGCGCTTAAGGAAGCTAGAGCGCAAGGCGATTTATCTGAAAATGCTGATTATGATGCTGCTAGAAACGAACAAGCACGCATAGAAGCTAGAATTTCTGAAATTGAAAATATCATGAAGAATGTCAAAATCATTAAGACAACTTCCGAAGATATTGTTAATATTGGTAAAACAGTACGCGTTCGTTTTCTTGAATCTAAAGAAATTAAAGAATTTTATTTGGTAGGTAGTATTGAAGCTGACCCAAAAACAAGAAAAATTTCAGTTGAATCCCCAATTGGTAAAGCAATGATTAACCATGCAGAAGGCGATACCATTGAAGTTAAAACAGAAACAGGAAGAATCTTTTCAATCGAGATTGTGGAAATTAACTAATGTCAATTTATCAAAAATGTATACCTGATGCTTATCATGCTTCCATTTTTGAAATTCCATATCAAAAACTGAAAGAGCGAGGTATAAAATCCTTGTT